>CANJJP010000288.1 GCA_947474485.1 Bacteroidota bacterium
AGGAAGTCATAAATTTCAGTAATGGTTCCAACAGTTGAACGAGGATTTTTATTTACCGTTTTTTGTTCGATAGAAATTACAGGAGAAAGCCCCGTAATCTTATCTACATCCGGGCGTTCCATACTACCAAGGAACTGACGAGCATAAGAAGAAAAACTTTCGATGTATCTTCTTTGTCCTTCAGCGTAAATTGTATCAAAAGCTAAAGATGATTTTCCGCTTCCACTTAAACCAGTAATAACAACCAATTTATTGCGGGGAATGGTAATGTCTATATTTTTTAGATTATGAGCGCGAGCACCAATAACCTCAATTGTTTCTTCTTCCATAATTAATAGCAACAGCTAATTTCGGCATTTTTTTAATGAAGAATCGGATTGTTGAAAGCTTTTTTTAAGTCGTTAGTTCAATAGTTGTTAGTCAACTAGTCTTGTTAATCAATAAAGATTAAACAAAATAAAAATCATCTTCCTTCTTTCTTCCATCTTCTATAGCAGTCCATAATCGGGGCATATAGGTCGTAACCGTCGTTTGTGATAATGAAATTATCGTTTATGTTGTAACAGTATTTTTTAAATTTTTGATAATCAATTGTTTCATCACCTGTAAGCTTTCTTAATATTTCCGCATTAAATTTCTGTTCCACTAATTCATCAATCAACATTTGCTCATATAAAGCAGCGAGTTTTTGTTTAGCTTTCCCCTTGTGACTAAACGCGTCGTATAACGCGGTAATCGGGCTTTGAAAGGCATCTACGCCAGTAGTTTTTGGTCGGTTAATCACACGCTCCATGTATTCACGCTCGTAAGGTTTAATCTTAAAGGCATTTACATTAAATGTTTCTAAACCATAAATTGTACGATTTAAAACAACATTAATCGAGCGTTTAGTTGAGTCATTTATGTTTCTGATATTTTTTATGACCATACTCTTTTTGTAATAACCCAAATACGAAAAGACAATGGTATCGCTATCCTTTCCAGTTATCGAAAAATGCCCATCGTAATTACTTACTTCGCCATTTCCAGTACTTGTATTAATAACGTAGGCAAACGGAATGGCAGCAGAACTATCTTGATCCAAAACAAAGCCCGTAATTTTAAATACGCGCTGAGAATGGGCAAAAAATGCCGTTAAACAAAAAAGAGCTATGCCAATAATATTACTTCTCATTTAAGCCATAAAAATACACCAATAAAACTTTTAAACATATAGTTGAAAAAATAAGTGTTCTATGCTTTATAAATATTTAACAGAACGCTTTAAAAGCTTAAATTTGGTGTCTGAGATGGAAAATTTTGTAGTATCGGCTCGTAAGTATCGTCCGCAAACGTTTAGAACGGTTGTAGGCCAACAGCATATTACCAATACGTTGAAAAATGCTATTGTTACTAAGCATTTGGCGCAAGCTTTCTTGTTTTGTGGTCCGCGTGGTGTGGGTAAAACTACCTGCGCACGTATTCTTGCAAAAACGATTAACTGCTTTAATGTTACTGCAGATGGTGAAGCTTGCGATACTTGTGAATCCTGTACTTCATTTAATGAAGGCGCTTCGTTAAACGTTTACGAATTAGATGCTGCATCTAACAACTCGGTTGAAGATATTCGTAGTTTAATTGACCAAGTACGTTTTGCTCCACAATTAGGTTCTCACAAGGTTTATGTAATTGACGAGGTTCATATGTTATCTAATGCGGCTTTTAACGCATTCCTAAAAACATTGGAAGAGCCACCAAAGCATGCTGTATTTATTTTAGCAACTACTGAAAGGCATAAAATTTTACCTACTATTCTTTCTCGTTGTCAAATTTTTGATTTCAACAGAATTAAGATTGAAGATATTTCTTCGCACTTAGCCTATATTGCTGCAACTGAAGGTGTTTCTGCAGAAGAAGATGCTTTGCATATCATTGCGCAAAAAGCAGATGGTGGCTTGCGTGATGCTTGTAGTATATTTGACCAAATGGTTAGCTTTTCGGGTAATCATTTGACCTATAAAGCAGTTGTTGAAAATTTACATGTATTAGATTACGATTATTACTTTAAGATAACGGATGCTATATACGAAAGCAAACTTTCTGAAGCATTATTAATATTTGATGAGATTTTAAAAAATGGTTTTGATGGACATAACTTTATTGTTGGTTTAGGCGAGCATTTTAGAAATCTTTTAGTTTGCAAAGATCCGACTACTATTCAATTATTAGAAGTTGGGCAAAACGTAAAAGAAAAGTATGGGCAGCAAGCGCAATTATGTGCTATTCCATTTTTATTAAAAAGTTTAGGCATTGTTAATCGTATTGATATTAGCTACAAAGCTTCTAAAAATCAACGATTAGCAGTTGAGCTCGGACTCATGCAAATGAGTTACTTGAACAACACCGCATCCTTAGATGCGGAAAAAAAAAAGATGAGTTAGAAACAGGCTTTAGCACTCCTGAACCCGTTAAACAAATTGCTTCACAAGTTGCAGCAACACCAGCCGTTACTGCAAATGTTACCACAACAAACAAACCTGTTACTTCATTTAAAGACCTTGATATTAAATCAGGTTTTAGATTAAATGAAATAACCAGAAATGCTTCTGCAAAAGAAGAAAAAACTGAAGTTAAGGAAGAAACTACTCAAACATTCGAAAACAAAGCAGTTACAGAAGCAGATGTTTTTAATGTGGTAAAAAAATACGCTGAGCTTAAAAACCAAAACAAACAATTTCAGGCGGCAACTATGCTGAGTGGACAATTGGTGAAATACAACGAGCCTGTAATTACTATCCTTTTAAACAACGAAGCACAACAACATACTTACAATGATATAAGACAAGAGTTTTTAGATTATATACGTACCGAATTAAAAAACAATTTAATTCAGATTGAAGTGGATGAACATAAAGACCAAGTTGTAAAAAAAGCACTTACTCCATTAGAGAAATTTAATTTAATGGCTGCCAAAAACCCTTTGTTGACAGAGTTTAGAAAGAGATTGGATTTGGATCCTACTTTTTAGAAATACAAAGCATACCCCTTCACCCCTTTCCTACTAAACTCCAATGTAGGCGATGGAATTTTAATCCAATTAATTGCTTGAAATACTTTCTTTAATACTTTTGATTTTGTTTTTATTTTAGATAAATCAACATCTAGGGATAAAAATAATTTTCGGTACCTGTCGCCGCCAATAACTTGCCCCTGTGCAGGAACAATAACATAATCATCGCGTCCGCTTATCATTCCTTCTGCACCATAGCCAACAGCAAAATTAAGCCATTTAGGAAATTTAGATTCTTTTGAAAGTACCGAGCCTACATTAAATGAGAGCCAATAACTTTGCCCGTTATAATCTTTTAATGATTGTTGTAATAAATTTTCGCCAAGTAAATTAGGTCGGTATTGCCAGTAATGCGATTGATGAAAAGAGAATTTCATTTTTACAGGTTGGTCTTTAAAAAAATATTGTTGGGAACAAAAAATAGCAACGCCCGTTGCATTCGCTCCCATATCGCTCCAAGAAAAGCCCCAGCCATCTGAATAGCCATCCATTACCTCAATAACCGACATGTAAGTTAAACTACTTAATCCAGCAACGGCAATAGATTTATTATCCGAATAACCAGCCCATTTTAATGTATGATAACTTGCATTACTAATTTGATAATTAGTTAAGGTATGCCCCGCTTTATCCATTTGCAACCACTCAGGAGCGTCATTAAAAGTGTGAAATTTATGGGTAGTGTAATCTTTATACCAAGCAAAATACAATGCAGTTGAGCCGATAGATGCTGTTCCTACA
>CANJJP010000289.1 GCA_947474485.1 Bacteroidota bacterium
CAATATATATGTTGTTAGTGTTACCTGCGGCATCTGCAGTGAAAACAAATTTATACCAAACATTTTGTTGAGCCAACAAAGCCGAAACAGAAACTGTTTCAGTTCTCCATTGTCCTGATGTTGGAACAAATGCACTTGTATTAGCGCTAGTTACAGTTGCTAATGAAGAGCCCGCTTTGTTATATCTTAAATTCCATGATTGTCCACAATTAGTTGATGAATAAACTTGAAGTCGCTCTGAAGCAGTTGTTGTTTTGCGTTGATGAGCAACTTTGAATGTAAATGTTATTGTAGGATTTGCTGAATTAATTGCACTCATATTATAAGATGGTGTAAATAATACTTCTTCTGCACTTGCTGTATTTCCGAAGTTTGCAAGTTTAATGCATTTAGTTCCAGTAGCACCTTGTGTATTATCTTGTGCCCAAGTAACTCCTCCATTAGAATTATCAACCGACCAATTTGTATTAGGTACGGAAATGCTTTCGAATCCTTCAACTAATGCAGATTGAACTGTTGCAGTTCCTTGTCCAACAGTTATTAAATTATTTTGAGTTTGTGTGCCTGAACCAGCAGAAGTTGTAGCTGTGTAACTTGCGGAGTAAATGCCAGGTGTAGGGTATGTAATAACTGGCATTGAATCTGTAGATGTGCTAGGTGTTCCTCCTGGGAATGACCAATTCCAGCCTGTTACTGTTGTGTTCCAAGTAGAATCTCTAAAAGTAACAGTGCTTCCAGAACATAAATATTTAATGTTTGAAACCGTATTGAAATATGCTACTGGTATGCATGGTAAATTACCTGTAATTCCAGTAAAATTTAAATTTGTAGTTGACCAAAGTGTACTTCTTCCGCTTGTTCCAGAAGTTACTGATGTTCTCATACGAGTTGACTGACCAGCAGTGAACATATTTGAGCAATATGAATAATCCATATAGTTTTGATAATTTTCCGCAACCCCTGCAGTACAAATCATTGAAGCCGCAGCATTTGGTGGACAAAAATCATATCCTTTTGTAACAGGCGTATCTGAAACACCCTCATTACCACAAGCAGTTCCAGGTGTATTGTTTCCACCCCATACGTGTGGTAAATTTAACCAATGCCCAACTTCATGAGTAAGTGCTCTTGATTGGTTTTCACTACCTGTAAAGCCTGAGCCGGCTCCTCCAATATAATTATGAAGAATTATGATGCAATCGTTACCACTTCCTGAACCCCAAGTCCCGGGAAGGTATGTGTAACCTGCAGATCCACTACTAATTGATTTAACTGAATATACATTTAGATATTTTGTCGGATTCCATTTTCCTGCTGAAGTTCCTGTATATGGCCCCGCTGTCCCACTTGTCCAATCTGTTTCAGTTGTTTCGTGATAAATGATACCGTTAGTACAGTTGCCTAACGGGTCTTTTTTAGCCAAAACAAAATTTATTTCTACTTTTCCAATGATGTTTTGGAATTGAGAAATAACATCTATTGTATCAGCATTTTGTTTGTTGTAGTCGCGGTTTAAAATTCTGATTGCATCATTTACTTGTGAAGGGGTTATTTTCTCGTTCCCGTTTTGATGCAGAATATGAAAAACTACTGGAATCGTATAAACAATTCCTTGGGTAGAATTATTTCCATTTAATTTTGCTTGTGGATCATAAGAATAGTAACCATCCTTATAATTATCATATCCGTTTTTGAAGGCTTCTGCATCTGCCTTTTCTAATTCTGCATTTGCTTTATCGATTCTTATTTTCGCTTGAGGATCTTTTTTAAAAACCTCTTGCATTGCCTCGTCGTGCCCGCATTTTTTAACTGCATCTTGAGCAAACACAATAGAGTTTGACAAGATAAATAGTGAAAGTATTGTTTTTTTCATTTTATTTTAGGTTTTAGGTCGATTACTATTTTATGTTTAAAGGTTGTTTTTTTTTATTCAACTATTACTTTTTGGATAAATGACTTCCCATCAATTGTCAGTTTTGAAAGGTAAATCCCAGCTGCTAAATCCATTTTTTTACCGAACTCAAATGAATGGTCGCCTGCTTGTAAATTAGTGTTGGTAGCAGTTTCGATAGTTTTGCCAAGTAAGTCGATTAATTCTAGTTTTACATTATGTTTTGAGTCTAAACTAAAACTTACATTCATATTACCATTATTAGGATTAGGGAAAACGTTATACGATAAAGTAGATTCAAGTATATTTTCTAAACCAACTGAATTGTTTGAAATATTAATATCATCAATATAGATGTTGTTAGTATTACCTGCGGCATCTGCAGTGAAAACAAATTTATACCAAACATTTTGTTGAGCCAACAAAGCCGAAATAGAAACTGTTTCAGTTCTCCATTGTCCTGATGTTGGAACAAATGCACTTGTATTAGCGCTAGTTACAGTTGCTAATGAAGAGCCCGCTTTGTTATATCTTAAATTCCATGATTGTCCGCAGTTAGTTGATGAATAAACTTGCAGACGCTCAGAAGCTGTTGTGGTTTTGCGTTGATGCGCCACTTTAAAAGTGAAAGAAATAGTAGGGTTAGCCGTATTGATAGCACTCATATTATAAGAAGGAGTTAAAAGCACTTCTTCAGAGCTAGCAGTATTTCCGAAATTTGCAAGTTTGATGCAATTAGTTCCAGTAGCACCCTGAGTATTATCTTGCGTCCAAGTAACTCCTCCGTTAGTATTATCAACCGACCAATCTGTGTTAGGTATAGAAATACTTTCAAAACTTTCTACAAGAGGGACTTGAACTACTGCTAAACTATTTCCAATTTCTAAATAATTTGTTTTTGAAATAGTATTACTTCCTGCAGAGTTTGTAGCAGTATAAGTTACAGCATATGTTCCAGGAGCAGCATAAGTTACAACTGGGCTTGCAGCAGTTGAAGTTGAAGGTGTTCCCCCAGGGAAATCCCATTGATAACCAGTTGTAATCGAATTTGTTGTACTATCTGAAAAAGTTACCGCAGTTCCAGTACATGCAAGGCGTTTATCCGCTTTGAAATTGGCAACAGGAAGACAAACTTGCGGATTTCTTGTACCAGTTGCAAGTTTTGTAGTAGCAGTAACCAAATTCATCCTAGCAGAAAAATTTTGAGTTAATACTTCGCGCATTATAGTTGATTGACCTTGAGTAAACATTTTTGGACAACTTGAGTAATCCATAATGTTTTGCATGTTCGAGCGTTCAGTATCGCAAGTGTTTACATCTGGGAAACTTGGGCAAGTACTATAGAAACCTTTTGTTCCTGGAGTGTCATCAATTGCAGCAATACGATAGTTAAGTGATTCTAAATCATCATTACCACAAGTTGTTCCTGCACTATTAGGATTAGCTGGATCATTAAAAGTGTGCGGTAAACCTAACCAATGTCCAATTTCATGGGCAAGAGAACGTACATCTTTATTTGCAGCACCTAAGAAACCATAGTTGTAAACGATAGCATCTCCTTTATAACCTGAAGTCCAAGTACCTGGAGTATAGGTATACCCTACTACTATGCCACCTCCTGTTGAACCAGTGTAGATTTCTTTTACAACATAGATGTTTATATATTTACGAGGATCCCATTTTCCAGCAGTTGTTCCAGTGTAGATATAATTGTTTTGACCATAATTGGTTGTTGAAGTTCTGTCCCAAGTTGTTAGCGCCGTTTGCTGACGAATTATACCATTTGTACAAGCTCCTGTCGGATCTTTAGTTGCTAATGCAAAAACTAAATTTGTAGCTCCAGCTCTCGGTTTAAAATAAGGGTCAATTGTACTTGTATCTGAGTCTGAAAGACTATA
>CANJJP010000290.1 GCA_947474485.1 Bacteroidota bacterium
CTGCTGTTTCGCCCATTGCATCTGTTCCGTATACTTCTTTTAAGGCTGGATTAATAAATCTCCAACCAAAGCTTGTATCAAATAATTGTTGGTCTCTTCCAAATGGTGTTGATGCTTTTGACATAACCCAAGGGCCACGCGTCATGTTCTCAACACCTGCTGCAATCATTAAATCAGCTTCGCCACATTTTATGTAACGTGCTGCGTCCATAGTTGCTGCTAATCCTGATGCGCATAAACGATTAATCGTTTGTCCGGGAACACTAACAGGTAAACCTGCCATTAAGCCTGCCATACGAGCAACATTACGGTTATCTTCACCCGCTTGATTTGCGCAACCCATAATAACATCACCAACTTGCTCCCAATTAACGCTTGGATTTTTTTTGATGAGTTCTTTTAAAACAAAACTTCCTAAATCATCTGTTCTAACTGCAGATAAGGTGCCTCCAAAATTTCCGATGGCGCTTCTAACGCCGTTTACAATGTATGCTTCTTTCATAGTAATAATTTTAATTTTACCACGGAGGCACAGAGGGCACAAAGTTTCACTGAGGGTTTACTAGTCTCTGTGTTTCTCTGTTTAATCCGTGTCTCCTATGTTTGCAAAAGTATTAATTTCGTTAACAAAAGTAATTAAATTAACTAACAAGTGAAAGAGGGTGAGAGCACATTTGTGTCTAAACTATTCAAGAAATAAGTTCTCACAGAGAAAATGCCTCACCTTCTTTTACCTCTCAGAGTTTGAACAGAATGTAAGGAATTCGCTAGATGCGATTAGCCAGAATATCCAATAGGAGAAAAAACGGAAAGAGGTTTTCACTTTTTAGTATAAAGCAAACTAAAAATGAGAAAAGTAATTAAACAAGTAGTAGGAATTGATGTAGCGCAAAAGGAACTAGTCGTTACACTTGGGAAAATGCAAGACGATTTAGTGATAAATTTAACTGCATACAATCTATTCAAGAACACTTCAAAAGGATTTGAAGCATTGATTGTTTGGACAAAAAAGCTAACAGATGCTCAGGTAGATTTACGTTTTGTAATGGAAAGCACAGGAATTTATCATGAAAAATTTGCTTATTTTTTGGTTGAACAAGGTTTTAATATTAGTATTATTTTGCCCAATAAGATTAGCAGCTATATGCGAACCTTGGATGTAAAAACAGTAACAGACAAAACAGCATCGCAAGCAATAGCTCAGTTTGGATTGGAAAGAAAATTGGACAACTGGAGTCGACCTAATCCAATTCTTAAAAGCCTTAAACAACTTACTCGTGAAAGAGACCAGCTGGTGGATGAGCGAAGCGTTATTAAAAATCAGATACATGCTGAGAAATCAGAAGCAGAGCCTAACTCATCAAGTTTAATTCGTATGGATAAGAGAATAAAAATGCTAAATAAACAAGAGATTGAAATTAAGAAAGAGATTAATGATCTTATAAATAGTGATGCAAAACTGAAGGAATATATTGAATGCGCTACAACAATACCAGGAATAGGAACGTTAACAGCTGCAATTATTTTCGCGGAAACTAATGGATTTGAATTAATACGCAGTAAACGCCAATTAACAAGCTTTGCGGGTTTAGATGTAAAAGAAAAGCAATCTGGAACTTCAGTTAAAGGTAAGCCAAGAATCTCTAAAAAAGGGAATAGGCATCTTAGAAAGGCTATGCATTTAGCAGCTTTAACAGCAATAAGACGCGACGAAAACTATAAAATATTATTCGCTAGATTAGTTGCGAAGCACGGAATTAAAATGAAATCCGTTACTGCTGTTCAGAGAAAACTACTAGAATTAACCTATATACTTTACAAGAATAAAACAACATATGATAAAGCATATAAAGTAAAAGAGGATAATCCCATAATAGAATTACCCTCTAATGAAGCTGTCTTATAGACGCTTTTGAAATGCAAATATAAATAATTGGTTTATTATTTGGAAATCATCACAGAATCTCTGTGCTTAATTTTTGCTAACATAGAACGAATTCATTTATATTACTTACTCGCTTCTTTTTTCGCTTTACGTTTCTTTAAATATTTAGCAATTCCCCACCATCCTGCAACTATAACAAGGAAGTGAATAAAATATGAACTTGATAAACCTTTGTCGCCTACAAAAGTGAAGAAACGTTCCCAACGGAATTTTCCTTCTTTTGAATTTTTAAATAATGAACCAAGTAATCCTGTTCCAGAAACAGGATTGTTTTTTGGATCTTTCATACTGAACCAAACAAACACTGGTTTACCTACAACATGATCAAATGGAACAACACCCCAACTGCGCGAATCGGCAGAGTTGTGTCGATTATCTCCCATCATCCAATAATAATCTTGTTTAAATGTGTACGAAGTAATTGGTATTCCATCATAAAAAACTTTGTCACCTTTTATTTCTATCATGTGATTACCATCATCGTAGGTATTCATTATTTTTTTGTAAAGAGCAACACTAGCTGTATCAATTTTTACAGTAGCTCCGGCTTTAGGTAACGTAAAAGGACCAAAATTATCATTGTTCCATTTATAATTTCTATTGTGTGGAAATATTCTTTCATCACGTAAATCTTTCGCTTCGATTTTTCTAGTAACTGAAATTACCTCTGGATTTTCTTTTATTTTTTCAGATACATCGCGAGGCATGTTTAATTCATAAACAATAGTATCGCCATTTTCTGCAGCAACATTTCCTTCGGTAACGTAGATATCGTATTTGTCCAATAAAACTCCATTACTTAAAACGGGCTCTTTATTAACAACAGTTTGTTGCCCAAATAAATATCCTTTGGTTTTTACATAATAATGATGTTGAACTTTTTCTGGGAAGGCTTGCTTTGTATCATTTATAAATAGTTCGCCGTCTTTTATTTCTAATTTATCTCCTGCAATTGCAACGCAACGTTTCACGTAATGTTCACGTTTATCTTTAGGTCGCGCAACTACTTCGCCAAATTGTTTTGGATTTGACCAAACGTAATCGCGAGATGAACTTAGCAATGACGCTTCACTTATACTAGCCAACATTGCAGAATCTCCAGCATAGGCGTTTTTTTGTTCTCTGGCAATTTCACGAACTAATTGGTAGTAGCTGAAATTTTGATAATTTAATGCAACACTATCCCCGTCAGGATAATTAAATACAACAATATCTCCATTTTTAATTGTTGAATAGCCAGGTAATCTATAATAAGGAAGTTTAATCCACTCTAAATAAGATTTTTTATTTATGATTGGAATAGTATGATGCGCAAATGGAAACGATAATGGAGTTTGTGGCGTCTTTGCTCCATATGCAAATTTGTTTACAAATAGGAAGTCGCCAACCATCAATGATTTTTCTAATGATGAAGTTGGAATGGTAAAAGCCTCTAAGAAAAAAGTACGAATAACAGATGCAGCAATTATTGCAAACACCAATGGATCTAACCAAGTTTTAATAAATCCGCCTTTTCGGTTTTTTATATCTTCAATACCAACAAATTTATCATCAGAAAAACCTAATGGAAGCAAATATAGATAAGAGAAAAAAGCAGCAATGGTTAAATCCATTCCTTTTCTTTTTCCAAAATACTGAGCAGTAATAACTGTTAATACGGAGTACATTAAAATATTAACGCCTGGTACAATCATTAAAAACACCCACCACCATGGGCGCTCAAGTAATTTGATCCATTCGTAAAAATTTAGGAAAGGCACAAAAGCTTTCCAAGCTGTTCTACCAGTTTTTTGAAATATTTTGTATAAACCAACAAATGAAATTAAAACGAGAATAA
>CANJJP010000291.1 GCA_947474485.1 Bacteroidota bacterium
AATGGAATCTCTTTGCAACCAAGTGGAACTCAAGCATTGAGCGGAACATCAAGAACATACTCAACAAACTACGTTTTATATGAATACAGAATACCAACTGGAGATTATAACTTGGAGTTAAGCTTAAGTGATGGTATTAATGTAACAAATAAAACAATTCCAATTCGTATTATTGAGTCACCAACCTATTTAAAAGGATTTTATTTAGCACAAGGTGATAATAGCTCGAGTAGCATAAAAAAGTACGATACTAATTTTGTGAATACTGCAACATTTACACAAGCAAGTTCTTACTTAGGCTCGGCTAATTCAAATTATCATCAACAACTTTATTACACAGAGGGCTCCGCTCAAACCTTTAAATCAATTGACGCAACCACAAACCAAACATTGTGGACAATCAATAATTTGGGAATAAACAATAGTAAATGTGCATCGGACGACAATAAGGTTTTTTTCTCAAAAGCACTAGGTAATATTGTATGTTACACACACGAAGGAACGCTTGTTCGTTCCTACTTATCTAATGAGATAGATTATTATGCTAAACATGTTTTTGTTTGTGGAAAATATTTGGCAGTAAACCTCGAACATAATACACTTAATACATTCCGCAAAACAGTAATATTTGAAATTGCAACGGGTATTGTAAAATACGTATTTACTGATAATTCAGAATGTATTCAAGCGCTTACCCGTTCTGAAAACGAAATTTATTTAATTACAACTGATAATTCTGGAAACTCACTGATAGGCAATTTTAACTTAACTACTTTAAATTATAATCAGCCATACACATCCAACTCTAAAATAACCTCTGCAACACTTGATAATTCAGGAAATATTGTTTTCTGTACCGAAGATGGAAACATTAAACAGTTCACTTACTCAAATAGTAATTTAATTACTTTATTAAGTGGAACCAACACTGGTAAGTTATTTTTCTCTGAAAAAACAAATCAACTATACGCATCACAAGCTAAAAATTTGGCAGTTTACAATAAATCTGAATTTGCATTAAGTTTTAATAAGCAATACGTGGCCTCAGATACAATTAAAAACTTTCACTTGATTTTTAATAAGTAATTATTCAGTGTCAACCATTACTTTATAACTAGGGTCTTCCAAGATATTTACCTCTGAAGATTTGTCCTTTCATTTATTGGGCCAATCCAAAATAGATAAACCTAATCCAGTCTCTTCATCTGAATAATTGGTTTTAGTAAATCATCTAAACCATTTAATTTTATTGTGTACATCGTTTCTAATAACATGCCCAGCTTTCCTTTTGGGAAACCACCATTGCGATTAAACCACTCTAAATACGAAATAGGTAATTTAAAAATTAAAGTGCCTTCGTATTTACCAAAAGGCATTGGTGTTTTTACTAAATCTAATAATATGGTTGGATCAACTTGATTATTCATTTTGTGTATTTAAGTGTGTTGCTAAATGATGTGCCATGCTAACACATGCTTGTAATAAGTATCCTCCGGTTGGCGCATCCCAATTAAGCATTTCGCCAATGCAATAATGTTGTGGTAGTTTTTTTAATTCGAAGTGTGTAGTTATTTCTTTTAAATCAATTCCTCCAACTGTTGAAATAGCTTCATCAATAGGAGCAGAGTCAGTTATTTCTAGTGAGAAGTTTTTTACGAGTTTGCTTAGTGAACTTGCATCCGTGTATTCTTCTTTTGTTGTGTATGTTTTTATAAGCTCAACTTGTGCGTCGTTTAAATTTACTTTTTTGCTTAACACATCTTTTATACTGTAATCACCTTTGTTTTCGATTCTGTTTTTTATTTCAGCTTTGGTTAAATCAGGTTTTAAGTCGATGTGTAAAATTGCTTTTTTATTTTCTTTCAACTGTTTTCTTATTTCCATACTTAATGGATAAATGCCGCTACCTTCTATACCAAATTTGGTTAGCACAGCTTCGCCTTTTTTTGTTGCGTCGCCACAAGTAAATACGCAATTTTTAAGAGCTGAACCAAAAAATGTTTTCGAATGTTTTTTGTGTTCTATTTTGTAAGCGCAATTGGATGCTTCAAAATCAATTGTTTTTATTTTTTTATCTTTAAAGTAGTTTAGCCATGAGCCATCCGAACCGGTTACTTTCCAACTTGCCCCGCCTAAAGAAAATATTTTAATGTCGGAATGAATTATTTTTTCTTCTCCATTGTTATCAAAAAGTAAGTTTCCTTCTTTATCAAATCCTTTCCATGTATGTTTAAAAAATAACTGAACGTTATTTTTCTTTAGTTCATTTTCAAACGCATTCAATACTTGAATAGGTTTAATTTCTTTTGAAGGAAACACACGTTTGCTGCTGCCAACGTAGGTTTCGATACCAATTTTTTTTAAATAATTTCGGAAGTCTTCGTTCGAAAATTCTTTAATGTAAGGTGTTATGAATTTTGTAGGATGATAACGCTTAACAAATTCCTTTATCTCTTCCGAGTGTGTTAAGTTAAAACCACCGTCACCTGCAACTAAAAACTTTCTGCCGAGGGCTGCGTTTTTTTCGAAGATGCTAATTTCAAATTTATTAGGATTAAGCAAAGCAGCAAGTAATAGAGAAGAAGCACCACCGCCAATTACACTAATCTTTATTTTTTTTACATCTTTCATAGGTTCGTAAAAGTATAAATTAAACTATGATTATCGTCATCGTATTTCTTTAAAAAATGATTTACTTTGTACAAATACTTTTATTATGTCTAAAAAGAAAAAAATAGGAATTGTTATACTTGTAATATTAGTAATTATTCAATTCATCCGCCCTACGCGTAATAAATCAACTGAAGTTCAGGTAAACGATATCACTGTAGCCATGAATGTGCCAGCTGATGTAATGACTGTTTTAAAGACTTCATGTTACGATTGTCATTCGAACAACACCAACGATATGTGGTATATGAATATTCAGCCAATTGGTTGGTGGGTAAGTAATCATATTGAAGAAGGAAAAGAGGAATTAAATTTCTCTGAATGGGTAAAATACAAACCAAAACGCAAAGCACATAAAATGGAAGAGATTGCTGAAATGGTGAACGAAGATGAAATGCCAATGAGTTCATACACCATTATACACAGCGAAGCAAAATTAAGTGCAGCACAAAAAAAACTATTAGTTGAATGGGCAATGGCAGCGCATGATTCGTTGAAGGCTGCAATTCCCGTTGTGGTTGAAAAGCCATAATAGTTTGGTGTTTTTTCAAACAGAAGATGATTAGTAAATTTAACCAATAAGACACTAAGGTCATAAAGTTTCACGGAGATATCGCGTTAAATAATCTCTGTGTTTCTCTGTGTAATCAGTTTTTCCGTGGTAGCGTTTTTATTTTGATGATTTCACTGTAAAGATTTCAAGTAAAATCATTTCACCACACTTTCTAAATGCAAAAACAACTTTGCGGTAGCAAACGTATCCATTTTGCAGTATTCCACTAAATTAGTTTCAGTTTCTACTTTTACAAATTCGTTTTCCTCTGTTTGTAAGGCGTTGTAAGAGTAGGTGGCTTGTGTGCCCGAGTTTAATGAAAGCGTTTCAAAAGAATTGTCATTAAATATCTTTACAAATAAGTTTTTTAAAGTAGAAGAGCCAATAGTGATTGGATTAAAATAACTAAGGTGCGTAAATACAGGGGCAATATCTTTTATTTTCTTTTTTATAATTTCAATTTCAGCAGCGTATTGCGGAAAACTTTTTGCTAATGAGTTTAATACACCTTGCTCTAAATTAGAATCGTAAACAATAATAGTATTGATGT
>CANJJP010000292.1 GCA_947474485.1 Bacteroidota bacterium
GATACATTAATTAGATTAGCGAAAAAAACTAGGGGAGAAAACGTTGACCTTTCATTATTTTATGCACAAAAAGCCTATGAATTTGCCAATGTAGCAAGGGATTCGATACAATTAGGTAATGCATATAATTACATTGGGAATTGTAATCACCTAAAAGGAAACTATGAAATTGCGCTAAAAAATTATTTAAATGCACTAGAAGTATTTGAAAACTTAAGATATACAAAAGGCATGGCAAGTGCCAGTATTAATATTGGTGTATTAAATTATGACAAAGGAAAATATCAAGAGGCTATAAATATATACCATAAAGCAACTATTTATTCGGAGCAAATAAACAATATTGTAAATGTTGCGAGTTGTTATAACAATATAGGCATCAGTTTTAAAATGATGGGCAAACTTGATAGCTCACTTTTTTACGCATTTAAATCATTAGAAATAAAGCAAAAATTCCCAGAAGATGAGAAGCCAAAAGCCTTAGCAACATCTTATCAAAATATTGCAGTGTTGTACTCTACACTTAAGAACTATAAAGAAGCTGAAAAATATTACCAACTAACTTTACAAGTGCTAGAAGAATTACAAGACAACACCTCCATGGTTGAGTGCTTAAATAACATGGGAGACTATTATATTGCAACCAACGATTTAAAAAAGGCGCTAGAATCTTTAAATAAAGCCAGAGATCTCGCCAAACAAGAAAAACTAACTCCTGAATTAGTAAATATTTATTACAACCTATTTGCTGTTTATCAAAAAATGGGAGAGTATAAACTGTCTAACGATTATTTGCAAAAATATACCGACACAAAAGATTCATTAGATAATGCAAGAAATAGAGAGATTGTAGAGGAAATGCAAACGAAATATGAAACAGAGAAAAAAGAACAAGAAATTACTTTACTTAATAAAGACAATAAAATAAAAGAAACTCAATTAGACCAAGAGCGAAGTATTCGTGTTTTCTTTATTGTTTTCGCATTGGTAGTTTTACTTACTGCAGGGTTAATTTACAATGCATATCGTAATAAGAAAAAAGCGAATGAACTATTAAAAGAAAAAAACACTGAAATTGAACATCAAAAGGATCTAATCTCCGAAAAAAACAAAGAAATACTTGACTCTATTAATTACGCTAAACGTTTACAAGAAGCGATTCTTCCTCCAATTGATTTAATAAAAAAGCAATTGAAAAATTTCTTCGTCCTTTATAATCCTAAAGATATAGTTGCTGGCGACTTTTATTGGTATCATTTAATTGAGCATAGTAACAGAAAGCAAATTCTATTTGCAGCAGCAGATTGCACTGGCCATGGTGTTCCTGGTGCAATGGTAAGTGTAGTATGTTCAAACGCTTTAAACAACGCGGTAAAAGAATTCAACCTAATTGAACCAGGCGAAATATTAGACAAAACAAGTGAATTGGTTGAAGCTACTTTTGCTGAAAGTGGCAAAGAAGTAAAAGATGGAATGGATATAAGTTTAGTATTAATCGAATATATTGGAGAAAAAATAAAACTGAAGTGGGCTGGAGCTAATAATCCACTTTGGTTAATTAGAAACAATGAATTAATAGAAACCAAAGCTGATAAACAACCAATAGGTAAATTTGATTTACGTAAGGCTTTTACTACACATGAATTTGAACTAATTGAAGGAGACTCGATTTATTTATTTACAGATGGCTATGCTGACCAGTTTGGTGGTGAAAAAGGAAAGAAATTTAAATACAAACAATTCAGCGAATTACTTTTAAATAACGTTCAGGCATCCATGACAGAACAACAGCAACTTGCACAACAAGCCTTTACCAATTGGACAGGCGAACTAGAGCAAGTGGATGATGTTACCTTAATTGGAATAAGATTATAAAAAAAGGCATAGACATCTCTATCTATACCTTTTCATGCCGAATAATATGTGTTACTTCTTAACTTTAATATCTCTCGCTGCTAAAATATATTTCAATGTTTTTTCCTTTTGAGCAGCATCCAAATTTGCTTTTGGAGCCATATCATCCATCCATTCAGGCCACTTCGCCTCTGTTTGTGATTCAACTTCCGGTAAACCATGGCACTTACCACACTTGCTATAATAAAGTTTTTGCCCCTCCAAAATATCAGCTACCGCAACACCTGGGTAACGTGCTTCAGCAGATGCTTTCAAGTCAGCCGATAATTCTTCTTTTACTATAGGCTTTGTAATTACTGTTTCACCAGATTTTTTAGACTTACAAAAAGTTAAACTAACAACAGCCAATGTTAAGATTACAAATTTAATTTTCATACTATATTAGATTTATTTATTATTTCAATTTATCTGCCTTTTCTCTTGCTTCAGCCATAATCTTGTCAGCTTTTAAAGCAGCCTCATCATTTAGTTTTTGAGCTTTTGCTTCTGATTCTTTTCTCAACTTTTCAGCAATTTTTTTATTTGCCATTTTCTCAATCATGTTACCGCCTTTAGCATCCAAATCATCAGCTTGCTTTTTTCCTTCTGCTCTAATTTGCTCAGCAGTTTTTGCAGCTTCTGCTTTTAAATTATCCGCTTGCCTTTGCGCATCCGCTAATAATTTATCTGCTTCTGCACTCGCTTTTGCTTTTACATCTTCAATTACTTCTTGTTTCTTCTCTTCAATCAATTCTTTTACCTGCTCTTTCACTTCATTCTTCATATCTTTCATTGCATCCTTCATTCCTGTTTTAACTAAAGGTTTAGTTGCAGTACCACCAATTAATGCAGTCGCTTTAATCTTATCAGGAACTGCTAAGTTTTGCCCCGTTGCGACACTTGCTTTGCCCATTAAACCTTGCATTACTGTGTTAGCTTGTGAACCTAACATCTTAGTAGGTATTTCCATATCCCATTTGTAATCGATGGTTTGATCAAATCCTGTACTACCCGAAATTTCCGCAGCTACATCACCTACTTTAGTTTTAAATGGCTCTACATTTACTCTGCCATCTTTAAACTTATATAGTAGGTTAATATCTTTGAATTCCATTTTCTTTAGTTTCTCAATTTTTAATGCGTCACCTAATTTCATAAATGGTTCAAAGCCTTCAACTACAACAGCGTTGGTTTTTAAGTTTCCACTACCAGTTAAGGTATTCATATCTGGTTCCATTTTATCGTTTAGTGTTCCAACTAAATCATTTAAATTAGTTGAGAATTTACCTTTAGCATACTTACTAATTGGCGCCATCTTTTGAACAGTATTAAATGCATCGAATGATTTCTGAATATCAAAATTAGAAATCTTTAAATCAAAATTAATTGCCGGTTTTTTAGTGTTTTTTGTATCATAATAACCCGACATTACCATATTTCCATCTAACAAATCCATTTTTAAATCTTGCATACTCACACGTGCATTACGAACAATAATTCCACCTGAAACTTTTGCAATATCTAATTTATCGTAAAGGATACGACCAATAGTAGAATTTAAAACGAAATCAATATTCTTAGGAACTTCTATTACAGCCATTGCTGCAGTATCAACCGGGGCAGGTGTTGCAGCCGCTGTATCTGTTGATGTACTTCCCATTAATTGATTTAAATCGATTAACGACGATGTTAAATTGAAATTACCTTTGATTAATGAATCCTTAAAAATGTATTGCATAAAGTCTTCAATCTTACCATTCGCTTTAATATCTGTATTACCCATCTTTGTATCAAAGCTAGCTAACTCAACATATTTAGGAGTAAAGTTTAAACGCATTGCATTAATTAATACTTCATATGGTAACGTTGCAGTTTTGTA
>CANJJP010000293.1 GCA_947474485.1 Bacteroidota bacterium
GCTCCCATTTGAAAAGCCATCCCTGAGTACTTGAGATAATTATTATTAAACGGCTGCTTTGGCTTCTTTTCTTGATTCACTTTCTGTTTGCATGTTTTTTACAACACCACCCATGCTGCAAGTTCCTGTAAATTGTGCTTCAGGCTCAATTGCAATTTTTCCGGTAATGATATCGCCATTTAAACGCGCAGTTGCTTTTAGTATAAGCAATTCGGCAACATTTATTTTACCCTTAATTTCTCCCGAAATATCAGCGTTTTGGCAAACTATTTCACCTTCAATTTTACCTGTTGGACCAACAACTAGTTTGCCTTTAATATTAATAGTGCCAACCAATTGCCCATCCACTCTAAAATCTCCGTTAGAGCGAATATCACCCGTAAGTTGAGTACCGTTACCAATTATATTTATTGAAGGACTTTCTTGTCCCGCGCTTTTTGCGCTTGCTTTATTAAACATTCCTGAGCTCATATTGTCTTAAATAATTGATGCAAGTTAGGGAGAAACGATGAATTACACAAGAAAAAATAGTGATTTTACCACTTACTACTACTACCGCCTCCGCCGCCCATTCCGCCACCAAAACCACCAAAACCTCCACCTGATGAGCCGCCACCAAAGCTACCGCCTCCAAAGCCACCAAATCCTCCGTAGCTGCGGTATCCTCCGCGTCCAAAAGAAGAGCCTCCGCCTCCTTTACCTTTTGATAAAAGATAAAAAAGACCTAAAACTAAAAATATAGAAATGATGGGGTGTTTTTTAAACCAAGCAAATATTCCATTTGCCCCGTTGTTGGTATTTGTTTTAGTGTTGTATTCGCCACGCGCAGCGGTAGCTAAAGCCCTGCAGCCTTTCATTAATCCCTCAAAATAATTGCCCTGCTTAAACTCAGGTATTATTTCGTTTTCCGAAATGTGTTTGGTTTCTAAATCGGTAATCGCACCTTCTAAACCATAACCAACAGAAATTGCTAAATCTCTGTCACCCTCACTGGCTGCAGGTTTTACTAAAACAACAACTCCGTTGTTTTTATCTTTTTGTCCAACACCCCATTTGTTTAATAGCTGTACAGCATAATCAGAAGCGGCTGTACCACCAATATCATCAATAATTACAACGCAAATTTGATTGGAGCTATTATTGCTTAATGCACGTAAAGTATCTTCTAATTCTTTTTCCTGTTGCGTATTTAAAAAATTAGGAAACTCTTTAGAAAGGTTGTTTACCAAACGCTCGGGCGAAGGTCGTTCAACTACTTGTGCAGTAACAAAAAGCTGTAAGAATAAAAGGAGTGGAAGAAAAAAATTAGCTATAAGAGATTTCATCCGATAATTCGTTAGTGTCGTTTGTTTGGTAAGGGAAATATTTTTTTAGTTGCTGTCCGCATTCTAAAATTGCCTCCTCTAAACCTTTTGCAAAAAATGTTTGTTTAAATAGCTGAGTAGTTTTGCTGCTTACTTTATCCCAAAAATCTTGTCCTACTTTTGCGTGTATTCCTGCATCACCAACAATAGCGAAGTTTCTGCTTTTTACTGCTAAGTAAAAAAGTATTCCGTTTTTCTTTTCGGTTTTGTGCATCCCTAATTGTCCAAATAATTCTTCTGCACGATTTAAAGCTTCACCTTTACATTCGTCTTCTACATGAACGCGTATTTCACCTGATGTATTTTTTTCGGCAGCTTTAATTGCCTCTATAATTCTTGTTTGCTCAGCCTCGTTAAAAAAATTCTTTGAGTTTGCCATAGTATTTGAATTTTAATTACGACGAAAATACAATTATTTCAGTCAAATTCCTTTTGAATGAGAAGTAACAGCTAATAAAAAATGTTAATGTTGGAAATTGTTATTGGAATGTGAAGCGCAAGAATTACATATACTCATTAAATGAGAAGCGAATCATAATATTGAATGTAAAATTAAAAATAAAAACGACACTAAATGGTTTTACTATTTACATTATTTCTAATTTTACAAAAAAATCATTTATGTCAAAAGTTCATAATTTTAGTGCTGGTCCTGGAATATTACCACAGGAAGTTTTAAAACAAGCATCGGATGCTTGTATTAATTTCGATAACATGGATTTATCCTTGTTAGAAATTTCGCATCGTAGTAAAAACTATGTGAAGGTAATGGATGAAGCACGCCAATTGGTTAAAGATTTATTTGAAGTAGGTGATGAGTACGAAGTATTTTATTTAGGAGGTGGGGCAAGTACACAATTTGCAATGGTTCCTTATAATTTGCTTACTGAGAATGGTTACGCTGCTTATGTAAACACAGGTGTTTGGGCAAGCAAAGCAATTAAAGAAGCAAAAATTGTAGGTAATACAAAAGTAATTGCTTCTTCAGAAGATAACAAATTTTCTTACGTTCCTAAAGGATATGAAATACCTACGGACGCTGATTATTTCCACATTACATCAAACAATACTATTTACGGAACACAAATGAAATCATTTCCTAAATCACCTATCCCAATGGTGTGTGACATGAGTTCGGATTTATTTAGTCGTAAAGTAAATGCAAATGATTTTGCTTTAATTTATGCTGGTGCGCAAAAAAACATTGGTCCTGCAGGAAGCACTATGGTTATGGTTCGTAAAGATGTGTTAGGAAAAACAACACGTAAAATGCTATCCATGATGGATTACAATGTTCACATTAAAGGTGAAAGTATGTATAACACACCGCCAGTATTTCCGGTGTATGTTACTATGCTTACATTACG
The DNA here is from genome assembly GCA_947474485.1 of Bacteroidota bacterium. Classification (GTDB taxonomy): domain Bacteria; phylum Bacteroidota; class Bacteroidia; order B-17B0; family Aurantibacillaceae; genus JADJDM01. The sequence continues at coordinate 2,732 of CANJJP010000293.1, forward strand.
TTGGTTAAAAGAAAATGGTGGAGTAGAGTGGATTGAAAAAGTAAATCAGCAAAAAGCAGATTTATTATACAACGAAATGGACCGCAATGCTTGCTTTGCAGGTACTGTTGCCGTTGAAGACAGAAGTAATATGAATGCTTGTTTTTTACCAACTCAACCAGAGTACGAAGCAGAGTTTGATGCGCTAGCGAAAAAATACAGAATCGACGGAATCAAAGGTCACCGTGATGTTGGTGGTTACCGCGCCTCAATGTACAACGCATTACCAATAGAAAGTGTGCAAGTGTTGGTAGATGCAATGAAGGAGTTTGAAAAAACAAAGGGATAAACTAAAATTAGTAATTTTGAAAATGGCAGACAGCGTCTGCCATTTTTGTTTGTATAAATTAAAATTAAAATTGCATCGTCATTATTAATTGTATTGTTTTCACTAACAATTGTTTTTCATTTTTTAATCTACTCAAAGTAATTCCGTTCGCAATTGCTTGGGGTGGAAGGTTACAAAATGATAGTGAATTTTTTGTTTTTGAAGGTCTATCTATTGTGTTGAATGCATTGTTTTTATTCATTTCAATTACAAAATATAAACAAATAAAGCCAGGCAAATCAACTAGGTTCATAAATGTAATGCTATGGATTATGTTTGCTTTGTTTGCAATAAATAGTTTTGAGAAAATGTTACCCCTGTTACAATTGTTTTAGCTATTGCTTGTTTTATATTAGCATGAAATAAAGTTGCATAGAATTATGTTAATTGAAAATAACTACTTTAATCAAATTATAAACTTTAGTTGTTGAATCAATACTGATTTTAGCTTATTAGTAAAAAGAAGGGGTTGGATAATTCTTCTCTAATTAGTCCAAACTGTTCTTAAGAAGGTGACATTCGAAAAATCCTCACTGTTTATGAGGATGTTGGCAGCAAAGCCCCCTAAATAACCTAGTGTTTGGCAGTCCGAATTTATAACCTCCGAAGTCATATCTGCCCCACAATTACCTGGATTAAAAACATAAACAGTGCTGTTTTGAAATAAATAC
>CANJJP010000294.1 GCA_947474485.1 Bacteroidota bacterium
AAATGAAAAAGTCCCGAAAGGGACTTTTTTTTGCCTAAAAAATGAAAACACTTAATATTATTGTTTTTGTGCTAGCACTTTTATTGTTATTCGCATACTTCTTTGTGAGTTTTATTGCAGCTGTTTATGCAATTACTGAAGGTTGGGGCACATCAATTTTAATTGTTTTTGCCGCACTTTGTGCATTTAATTTGCTTATTGCTGTTTTTATAAGGATAAAGTTTGGGCAAAAGAACTTTAATAAAAGTTTAAACTTAGTTACAATTGTACTTTCCGTTATTATAATACTTTTAACAATGAAAAGTATGATGGGAGTAAATAAGGAAATAGAATTATTTAACAACATTAAAAATTTCTCTAATCAATAATTTAAAACAATAAAAACATGAACTATTTAGCAATTTTACTCGGAGATCCAATGGCACCAATATTAATTGGAGTTGCAATTGGTGTATTAATCGGATTACTTCCTTTAATTTTTTATTTAATAACTCTTTCAAAAACTTTGAAGGAAGTTGAACAAACAAATCGTAGAATAGAACCAGGTCAAGTATGGTTAACTTTAATTCCTCTTTTTGGCTTAGTTTGGCAATTTATAATGGTGAACAGAATTGCAGATTCTTTAAAAGCAGAGTTTGCTGCAAGAAACATCCAAGTTGAAGAAGATAGACCTGGTGCAAAACTAGGAGTTACTTATTGTACTTTAATGGTTTGTGGAGTTATTCCGTTTGTTGGAACCTTGGCATCTTTAGGCGGTTTTGTTTGCTGGATTATTTATTGGGTAAAAATAAATGGTTATAAAACAAAATTAATTCAAGCTAAAATTTAATTAAGAAGTTCCGTCCGTCCTTCGTCAAGCTCAATATGACGGGCGGAACTTTCAATTAATACTGCTCATTACTATTAGGAAAATCCTTCGATTTAATATCGCTAACGTAATGCTTAACAGCTTCTGTCATTTCGGTATATAAATTCAAGTATCTTCTTAAAAAGCGTGGGCTAAATTCATGTGTCATTCCCATCATATCATGTGTTACTAGTACTTGCCCATCAACACCACCGCCAGCGCCAATCCCAATAACAGGTATAGTTACACTTTTGGACACTTTTTCTGCCAAGTTAGCAGGTATTTTTTCTAGTACCAAAGCAAAACAACCCGATTTTTCTAGTATTAATGCGTCTTCAATCAATTTGTCTGCCTCTTCCTCTTCTTTAGCTCTAACATTGTAAGTCCCAAACTTATATATCGATTGTGGCATCAGGCCTAAATGTCCCATTACAGGTATACCGGCAGTTAAAATTCGCTCTATCGATTCTTTTACTTCTTTTCCACCTTCAAGTTTTACCGCATGAGCTCCAGATTCCTTCATTATTCTTATCGCAGAATTCAACGCTTCTTTGCTATTTCCTTGGTAAGTTCCAAAAGGCAAATCAACAACAACCAACGCTCTGTCTACTGCTCTAACAACGGCTGCAGCATGGTCTATCATTTGGCTTAGCGTTATTGGTAAAGTAGTTTCGTGGCCATGCATTACATTACTAGCGCTATCTCCAACAAGAATAACATCAATACCGCCGTTGTCCACAATTTTGGCCATGGTGTAATCGTATGCTGTTAGCATCGATATTTTCTCACCAGTGCGTTTCATTTCTTGTAACACATGAGTAGTTACTTTTTTAAATTCTTTTTTAGCAACAGACATATACTTTGTTTTCGTTATTTACCAATTATGAAGTGATTTCAGCCACTTATAAAAACAAAGGTAAATAATATTTGATATCTGCTTTAATTCTTTACTTTTGTTGGCATGAAAAAGTGGTTATTCTTTTTAAGTGCTCCAATTGTTTTGTTGAATATAAATTCATGTAAAAATGATTTGGACGCTATGGCACCTTATAAAGAAAGCATTGCTGTGTATGGTTTGTTAGATCCAACAGATTCGGTTAACTATATCAGAGTAAACCGCGTTTTTTTAGGTGCAGGTGACGCAAATCAAATTGCACAAGTTCAAGATTCGGTTTATTTTAAACCAGGTGAAGCTACCGTTGTTATTGAAAAGTACTGGAATGGTGTTTTAAAACAAAAATATAATTTTTCAGAAACATTCGAAAAACCTATTGATCAAGGTGTTTTTAATGTTAATCAATTGATTTATAAGTCTACTCAAAAATTTAAATCAGATTCTTCAAATAAGTTTTTCGAATATATTTTGAAGGTTACGAACAATAAAACAGGAACCATTTTCGATTCTGAATCTATTACTATTGTAAAGGATATAACTTCAACTCCAACACAAGCATGTGGTACTTTGGGGTCAACTTGCTTTTTTAATGACCCTAATTCCGTTGTGAACATTAGTCCTTTTCAAAACACCTTTGGTCCTATTGAAACACGAGTTAAGTTTGCAACCCCAAGATATTGTGCCACCACATCTGTAAAATTGAGATTTCATTACACAGAGGTTAATTTAAATGCAAGTACGGCAAAAAAGTATTTTGATTTTAGTTTAGGAGAGATTGATGCAGATGTTCCAACGGGTGGAGAAAACATGGATTATACTTTTGCGGGAGTAACTTTTTTTAATTCATTAAATAATGCAATCCTTGATAATTCAAATGTATTAGAGAGGGTTGCTGATAGCATAACCTTTCATTTTTTCTTTGGTGGTGAAGAGTTGCAATTGTATAAGGATATAAACAATACTAGTGGTTCGTTTGGTCAAGAAAAGCCAATTTACACTAATATGAAAAACGGGGCAGTAGGGGTTTTCTCGTCTCGTACAAAGTATTTAGTGAATAAGAAAATGTTTGATTGTAGCATTTCTGCAACTCAAACCAATATTATAAACAAAGCTTTCTTAGATTTCTTAAGAGATTCAAATTATCCATACTGCCGTATGCGCTTTAGAGGCCCTAATTGTGCTACAAATTCTGGTTGCTAATCTGTCAGCCTGTCATAATTCCCAACTCGTTTTGCCTGTTTTTCCTACTTTCTGCCATAATTTTGGCTAATTTTCCATTGGCATAATCATTGAAAACGGATGGCAGTTCAATCAAGTAACAAATAAAAACAATATATAGTATGAGCAAAATAATCGGAATAGATTTAGGAACAACCAACTCTTGCGTTTCTGTAATGGAAGGTAGCGAGCCAGTGGTTATCGCTAACAACGAAGGTAAAAGAACAACTCCTTCAGTTGTGGCATTTGTTGAAGGTGGTGAGCGTAAGGTTGGAGATCCTGCAAAACGTCAGGCAATTACAAATCCTACAAAAACCATCTATTCTATCAAACGTTTCATGGGAACTTCTTTCGACGAAAGTAAAAAAGAAATTACTCGTGTTCCTTACAAAGTGGTTAAAGGTGATAACAACACACCACGAGTTGAAATCGACGATAGAAAATATACTCCTCAAGAAATCTCTGCCATAATTCTTCAAAAAATGAAGAAAACTGCTGAAGATTATTTAGGAATGGAAGTTACTGAAGCTGTTATTACAGTTCCGGCATACTTTAACGATGCGCAACGTCAAGCAACTAAAGAAGCTGGAGAAATCGCAGGCTTAAAAGTTCGTCGTATCGTTAACGAACCTACAGCAGCTGCTTTAGCTTACGGATTAGACAAAAAAGGTAAAGACATGAAGATTGTTGTGTTCGACTGCGGCGGTGGTACACATGACGTTTCTGTTCTTGAATTAGGTGAAGGTGTGTTTGAAGTAAAAGCAACTGACGGTGATACTCACTTAGGTGGTGATGACTTTGATA
>CANJJP010000295.1 GCA_947474485.1 Bacteroidota bacterium
CAACATACGGTGATAACAATCTTCAACTGCTTCCGTCACTTGTTTACCTGCTTCGTTTTTTGCCTTTACAAATTGTTTATTCAACAATTCTATAGCATCTTCATCTTCAGGCTTAATATCTAAAATTAAAAAATCTTCTTTCTCCCCACGGCGCATAGCAAGCATACGATGTGATGGACATTGTGCAAGAGATTCCTCCCATTCAAAATAATCTTTGAATTTTTCACCTTCTTCTTCCTTACCTCTTATCACACGCGATTTAATAATTGCTTTACGCTGAAATAAATTTCTTAATTGTGCACGCGACTCTGCATGTTCACTTACGATTTCAGCAATGATATCACGTGCACCTTGCAAGGCTTCCATGATATTCTTTACTTCTTTCTCTTCGTTTACATATTGCAAAGCTTCCGCATCTAAATCAAAATTCTCTTGCAATAGAATTTTTTGTGCTAAAGGCTCTAAACCTTTTTCGCGGGCAATGGTTGCTTTTGTTCTGCGTTTTGGTTTGTAAGGTAAATATAAATCCTCGAGCTGACTTAAATTTTCGGTAGCATCAATTTTATCTCTTAATTCTTCAGTTAATTTACCTTGTCCTTCAATGCTTTTAATAATTGCAGCACGACGAGATTCTAACTGACGTAATCTTTCAATCTCATCTCTAATCTGCATAATTTGAACTTCATCCAAACTACCAGTTGCTTCTTTTCTATATCGGGAAATAAAAGGAATGGTTCCGCCTTCATCTAACAACTCAACGGTTGCTCTAACTTGCTTAACATCAATATTTAGCTTATCAGCTACTCTTAAATTTAATCTTACATCACTCATAAAGCAAATATACATTTTGCTCAAGAGCTTGCTAAATCAAGTTTTCAACAGAATTCACTATTTTTTTGATAAATATTTATTAAATAAATCCGCGTAGCGGCTTACAGCCATCTAAATTTCAAAACTCATCATTTCGAAACCTCAACAACTTATAATTCAACAACTCTTCAACTCAATAATTCAACATTTCATTAACTCAACAATTCTCCAATTCAATATCTCGTTACTCTCCCATTTTTCTTTTCACTTGTTTCAAAAGTTCTTGTCTAAAGCTTTCCTCTGCCTTAAGCAGCTTTGACACTTTCTTGACAGAGATTACTTTTTTCAACTTATCGTAGTATGTTTTCATTAACTCAATCTCTTCCGATTTATGTTTGATGTCTGCATTAATAAAATCTTCTGCTTCCTTATCAGTTGCAAAATTATAATCAGTTTGCTTATTGTATTTTTGTTTAAACTCTTTACGGGAAGCATCAGCCTTAGCTTGATACTCATTATATACAGGCCAAAACACCTGTGCTTCTTCAAGAGTAAGTGCTAACTCTTTGGTAATATGCGCAACACGTAGCGATTCAATTTTTTCTTTGCGTTGTTCTCTTTTCGAATTAGGTTCTTGTTGCGCAAACGCACTTATTTGCATCGCAAGTATCACTATCAAACTCATCATTATCTTTTTCATGGCTTCTATTTTTAAATTTTATAATTCTAAATTTTCAACTTCTACACTTATTAATTCTGGATTTTCTATTAAATCGTTTATTAATTCATTATCAATAACTGTATCAGCATCTGAAATGGAATTATACTCAGGCAATTCATTCATCAATTCTTCTACAGTTAATGCTCCAAAATCTTTGCTATTCAAAATTTCCTCTTTACTTAAACAGGCTAAATCATTACAAACCTCATCAGTAACTATGCTTTGTGATTTGTAAACAAAAACAAGTGTTACAATTAAAGCGATACCAAACGACAAAGCAAATGCAGGTCTAAATAAAACACTCTTAAGTTTGTCTAACCAATTTAATCCTGATTTTTGTGCATGAATTTTATCTGCAATTACAGAAGGTAGATCATCGAAATAAGAGGCATCAACAAAAAATGGGTTTTCCTTTTTTATAGTAGAAAGAGTTGGAAATTCTGACAACTCTTCTTGCATTTCTATTTTTTTCATCAAACGAGCATCGAAGGACTCAAAATAGCCATCGGGGATGCCGAATCCACTATTTTTTTTATCTCCTAGATTATGTTTTTCTTCGTTCATTTGTTGGTTTGACTATTTAAATTCTCTAAAGTTTAATTGCGTAATAAATGTTCTTCTACTTTTTTTGCCGCTATGTGATAAGATGCTTTTAAGGCGCCTACTGAAGTTTCTAAAATCTCCGCCATTTGCTCATAAGGCGTTTCATCGTAATAGCGCATATTAAAAACAATACGTTGTTTTTCGGGTAAGGTTAAAATTGCTTTTTGCAATTTCATTTGTATTTCATCCCCCTTAAAATAATTATCGCTTTCTAATGATTTACTCAACTGCTCCTCAATGGCGTGAATCGAAGTTGTATTTGCTCTCTTTTTTGATCTTAAAAAATTAAGCGATTCATTTGTGGCAATGCGGTACATCCAAGTATATAATTGTGATTCTTGCTTAAAACCAAGTAAACCCTTCCAAGCTTTAATAAAGGTATTTTGCAAAACATCATCTGTATCATCGTGGTCGATTACAATTTTACGAATATGCCAATACAATTTTTGCTGATACTTTCTTACAATAAGCGAATAGGCGTAGTTCCTTGATTGCTCAAGGCTAAACTGCTTTAATAATTCCTGATCGCTGTAATGTTCCATAATTTATGGTTTTGACTCATCAAAACCCGTAAGGTTTAATTGCTAGTAAAAATAATTAATTATATTTACTTCGTTAATTTATAGAATTATGAGAAAAATTGCCCTTTTAAGTGCTCTATTTTTAGGAACAAGCACTATTTCATTTGCTCAATACGAGCTAAGTTCATTTTGCAATACTGGTCATGGTGGAGCAACTACTTTTGCTACCGATTATCAAGCAACGGGAATTAACCCCGCAAACTTAGGTTGGGACTACAGATACACGAAGAAAAAATTTGCAATGGGTTATGCGGAGTTAACTAGCTCTTTGTATTCTGAAGCACTTACCAAAACTGAACTAAGAGGTGTAATAGCCGACATGGTTAATGGAGGAGGAAGCGACTTTACTCAACAACAGAAAAAAAATGCAGCACGAAAATTTGCAGAAACTGGGGCTACATTTAACGCCAACCTAGGAGCATTTGGAGCAGCATTTATTACTAAACGCGCTGGTGGTTTTGGCTTTAGAATTAACGATAGTTACCAAGCTTACTGCAAATTAGGAAAAGATGCGGCTGATCTACTTTTTCTAGGTAAAAACTCTTCAGTTTTTGACAAACTAACTCTACTAAATTCTTCAGGGGCTACTGTTCAAATCGATAATTACGAAAACATGAGTCCTGATAGTGTTAAGATGGTTGTAAATGGATATTCTACACTCCCTAAACAAATGTCAAAAATCTTGAATGGTTCGGAAATGACATTTACTTGGACGCGCGAATACAATTTATCTTACGGAAAAAAAATATTTGGTGATAGCGTTTTTGCAATGTACGGCGGAATAGGTTTAAAATATTTTCAAGGACTTGCTTTAATAAATGTAAAATCAGAAAACGACCAACTAACTGGATACAGTTCGTTAACGCCTGCATTTGATATTGATTATGGAACTGCTGTAAAAAAAGCGAATGAAATTCGTCAATCGGGTGCTTTACCAAAACCGGTAGGAACAGGGTTTGGTATGGATTTCGGATTAAACGTTATGATTAAGAATAAACTGAAGATTGGCGCTTCTTATATCAACGCTGGTTCCATTAAATGGAATGG
>CANJJP010000296.1 GCA_947474485.1 Bacteroidota bacterium
ACTTCTGTGTACATTTCACTCATTCCCTGGTATACATTAAAGTGAACTCCAGTTTTCATGGCCATAAACAAATCAATTTGATTTATGTCGGGAAATAAATTTTCTATTTCTTTTACTTTCTTCTCCATTCTATTTCTGTATTTATTGCCTTCGTTAGAAAAAAAGCCCATTTCCAAAATTATTTTTTTATCGTCTGAAGCTTGGTAACAATACTTTTTAAAATTCCCAGTTGCGCGTTCAATTGTAAATCGATCAACGTAACAATTAGAACTACTAAAAATACTATCAAAAAATGGGGTAATGGACGCATTACGTTTTTTAAAATTTAGTCCAAGATCTTTTTCAAATGTTGTATTTACAATGGTATAGTTGCGATCAATTATATAAAGGTCTTCACCTGCTTTATCAATGTTAAATTCTTGACGCAAAGCGGATAGGTCAGTTTTTTTTAGCTCTTCAGTTTTTCCTTTATAGTAATTAAGAATTTGTTGGGAAACATTTTTCATTCTAGTATCGAAATTCTTTTCAAACAAATCCATTCCATGGTCGTAAATATCCATAACATCAGAAACTTGTCTTAAAATAATTTTGCGCTGCCATTCGTTGGTTTCTTCCAACTTTCTTTCATTTACTTTGTAATTAATAAAAGAAAGAGCTATCAACCCTACAAAAAGAGTTAGTGTAATTTTTAATAAAAGTTGTTGGTATAGACTTGATCTTTTCAAATTAATTTTACTTTTTAAGCTAATTCAAAAATAGTCAAATTTTAGTATAAATACATGTTGCTTTAAAGTTCATTCCGGTCATGCGTTATTTAGTATATAGCTTATTAGTTAACTATTGAGTTAGGTTCGAATTCATTTAATTTTAACTGAGATTGGAATTAAAATATTTACGATTGTATATTTAGGAAATATCTTTTTGGATTATTTTTTCAGTAAATTTTATCAGCCATTTCGAAATGACAGAATAATTCAAATCGGCATTAATCCTTTACTAATTCGATGTTCTCTATATTAACTGTCATTGTTAAATTTCCAAATTTGATATTTACTTTTTCACCCCTAATTAGTTCTACTAAACCAATTTCTTTTCCATTTAATACAGTTACCTTACTGCCTACTTTTAATTCAAGTTTTAAGTGCGAAACTTTTTTCTCTATAAAACTTTTGTTCTTTTTTTGTTTAACTATTTCCTTTCGTTTGTTGTTTTCCGCTGTAATGCCATCAATAAATCTTTTTATCACGGCTTTTCGATCTTCGGGCTTATCCCAATCAGTTAATAGACGTAAATACTTTTGACCGTATTCAGCTAAGCGTATTAACTCTATTTTTCGTTCGCGTTCACTTTCAATTTTTTCATTAAAATTGGTTAATAGTGTTTTATATTTTTCTTGCGTTTTTTTTATTAAAATTTCTTCATTTGTTGTTCGTTCAAATGCTTCATTCAATTTAGTTTTTGTTTGTTGAACCTCCGCCAATAAAACATTTAAATCTACTTTATCATTATCAATTTTTGCTTTTGCTCTTTCTATTAGTTCTTTTGGAAAACCAACTCTTTCTGCAACCTCAAAAGTATAACTACTTCCTGGTTCACCAATAGTTAAAATATATTTTGGTTGCAAGGTTTCTAAATCAAACAACATACTTCCATTTGTAACGCCATCTAATTTGTTTGCTAATAATTTTACATTTGGAAAATGTGTGGTGATAATTCCAACTGTTTTTGATTTCACTAATTCCTCTAGCACAACTTCTGCCATTGCTCCACCTAATTCAGGATCAGTTCCGCTTCCAAATTCATCCATTAATACTAAGGTTTGCGAATTAACATCCTTTAAAATAGCTAACATGTTTTTTAAACGCGCACTGTAGGTACTTAATTCATTTTCTATACTTTGTGTATCGCCAATATCAATTAAAATATGCTTAAAGAAACTCATTACCGAATTTTCTGCCATACTTACCAATAAACCTGATTGCAGCATTGTTTGTAATAAGCCAACTGTTTTTAAGGTAATTGATTTACCACCTGCATTTGGCCCAGAGATAATCACTAAATGATTTTCGGCATTTAAATGAATGTTAAGTGGAACCGTTTGTTTTTTTTGTTCTTTATTTTTTAAAAATAAAGTAGGATGAAACGCCTTATTAAGTTTTAATTCTGAATTTGATGAAATAATGGGCAATGATGCGTTAATGAGTTCTGCATATTTTGCTTTTGCTTTCAAAAAATCTAAATCAATCAATAATTCATAGTATTGTTTTAATTGATAGGAGAAAGGTCTTATCGTATCTGTCAGTTCTCTTAAAATTCGATTAATTTCTCTACGCTCATCAATTTCTAATTCTGAAATATCATTGTTAATACTTATTGTTGCTGCGGGTTCTATAAAAATGGTTTTCTCAGTATGGCTTTTATTATGAACAAATCCACCTACTTCTGATTTATGGTCCATCATCACAGCTAAGGTCCTTCTGCCATTAAAAAAACCTTCCTCAGTGTCTCTAATTATGCCAAGTTTTCGAAGTTCATTAACTTGTTTATTAAATTTACTATCGCTTTCTCTTCTTTTTTCGGATAGTAACTTTCTTATTTTTTGAAGTTCTTTTGAAGCGGAGCTTTTTACCTTGGCGTCAATATCAATTATTTGTTCAATCTCTGAAACAATGATTTTGTTGTCATTTAATCCATTTGCTAGTTGCACTAAATAAGGTAAACTTTGTGCTGTGTTTTTTAAAAAGCGTATAACGGTATTGCTAATTTCTGTGGAAGCTTTTAGTAACAAAAATTGTTCTTCAAGTAGCATGCTTCCGTCTAAACTTAATAATGATACTTCCTTACGGAAATCTGTGAATTGGATATTAGGAAAAAAAGAATCGCTAAGAATAATATTTTTTAGTTCTGCAACTCGTTGTAATTCATTAGTTAATTGAACATGGTCATCAAATATGTTTATTTGCGATGCTTTGTTTTTGGCACCTTCACTAAAACAGAAATCTGCGACGTGTTTTTTGATTTTATAAAACTCTAATAATTCGAGAGATTCGGACGCTATGATTTTCATACAATCATTAAAATTAAATTTTTATTAATCAAACAAATTTATTTAAAGTTTGTAAGGAAAAATAGAATTTAATGTCCTTTAACTATTTCATCAATAGTTTTTGTTTTCCTTTTAATCCCCGTTGACTCTTATCTGTGCTTTGCGCAAAAAAATTAAACAGGAATGAATTTTCGGGAAGAATAATAGAGGATTCTTTCGATTCAAAAAACGTAAATTCTGCAACGATTAATACTTTATTAATCCTCTAACGCCTCAGTTTCTTTGTAGTACAGAATTTGTTTATCACCGATCAGCGAAATGTTTAATTAATTTTTAACTCATTACTTATTATGATAGTTAGCACATTCAATCTAATTTTCATTGCAAATAAGTCTTTCAAGGGAAATAAAAAAAGGGACAAAACAAAAATATTGGTTTGTCCCTTTGGGTGGAAACCACCGACATTTTTTCGAACTTATTTTTTGAAGATATTAATGTATTATGTATTTTAAAATAATTTTTATTTAGGTAAAAGGTTTTGATTATTTTATTCTTTAGCGTTTTTCTTGAGATGAAAATATTTTTAATGAGAATTTATTATTGTTTTTTTTGTATACAATAGCACTAAGTTATTTATCTAACCATTGTTTAAAATCATTAACCCTTTCTCTACTTACAATTGAAGAATCTTCGTCTAAATAATTAGATGAAATAT
>CANJJP010000297.1 GCA_947474485.1 Bacteroidota bacterium
GTACCCATAAAATAGCTCAATCCTCCGCTATAATTACCAACCACTAAATCTAGTTTTCCATCTGCATTAAAATCTGCTAAAGCTGGGGCCATTTGCTCTCCCTCAAAAATATCGTTGTAGGTAGAATCAATTAATGTGAAATTCCCACTTAAATTACCATCAATGTTTCCATACATATACAAATAACCTCTATCGGAGCCAACCAATAATTTGTACGAACCATTATCATCAAACATAAAAGGAGTAGAATGAGCTTCGTAATAGCCAGGTCTATTAACTTTTACTCCACCAAAATTTGTAATTACAAGGCTCAATACAGGGTTATTAGCTGTACCTACGTTTTTGTAATAATTTAAAGTACCATCGTACTCACCAACTAATAAATCCAATAACCCATCTTTATTAACATCAATAATTTGAGGATAGGCATTATTACCAACATCAATTCCACTTAAAAATCCAGTTGTAAAATCAGCAGTTAAGGTAAAATTAGCAACATTACCTGCGCCTGCTGTATTGGTAAAATAAGTTAGTCTTCCAGTAATGTCTCCAACAATCATGTCCTTATCACCATCTCCATCCATATCACCAAAATAAGGCGTCATGTTTTTTAAATTGAATGTTGATAATGACATGTAATCTAAATTTACTGTATTAAAAGATGGTAGTGTAGTTGTACCAACATTTTGCAATACTGCTAAGCGAGAAGAATACAAACTAACAGGTTGATAATAACCGAAATTGCCAACGATAATATCTAAATCACCGTCACCATCATAATCAAATGTTGTTGGATATGCTCCTTCGCCAAACTCAAGCATTTCATCTTGCAAGAAATTCTTTTTTATTAAACTAAAATTGGGAATATTATCAGCACCAACATTTTTATAATACCAAGCACCTCTGTAATTTTCAGAAGTTTGAATATTGGGTGCTGAAATTAAATCCCTTATTCCATCATTATCTAAATCTAAAAAATAAGTACAAGGAAATTGTTTAAATGCAATTGGATCAGTTGCATTGGGAAATAATTTTGTAGCATAATCAAAATTTGCATTTGAAATAGAGCCTGCGTTTCTAAAGTACTCAACCGAATCACAAGAAATATCTCCTAGCACAACTTCTTTGTCGTTATCGCCATCCATATCAATACACATCATACATGAACCAGCGTGCATTACAGCATCCACATTCTTGGGATTATTTTTTACTGCTTCGTTATAACGCATTACTAATGGACAAAATTGATAATTCAAAGTTGCCTCACAATTATTTTCAACTGCATCTCCCCAGCAACCATCTACCATATCAAACACTAAACTATCCAAATGACCATAGCGCTCCATGCTCATATTTTTATGCCACTCCAATTGTATACCCGATGTTTGAAATGATAAAACATCCATATCTCCGTCATTATCAATATCTGCTAAACCAGGCACGGCTACTGAACTTGAAGGCAGATTACTAATATTAGGCGTTCCATTTGGATTGTAATCGGATTTTAAAAAATTTATATAAAATGTAAACTGCAAGTTACCTGGAGTTGATGTGTTTTTATAAACTCTAACACCGCCAAGTCCTAAAGCATAGGTGAATAAATCTGCCTTTCCATCATTATTAAAATCATAAAACACCGCCCACGAATTTACATCTGCTGGAAAAGCACTTTGAAACTGGGGGGCATGTGTGTAGGAAGCTGTGCTAGCAATATTATCATTTATATAAGTCCTTATCTTTTCACCGCTTTTATCAAAAATAGCCAAATCCTTTACTCCATCTAAATCCAAATCAATTGCACTCCATTCGGTAAAATTTAATCCTCCAGCCCAAGCATTTTTAAGCGGAGTACCAAAATACGAAACCGGAATTGTTGCGTCTCGAGTAAAAGCGGGTTGTGCTTTCGAAATGAAAACAGATAAAAAAATTATAATGAAAATTAAATACTTCATAGAACATAAATTTAAGCATAATCATTCACTTTTCCAATTTGGAGTTTCGTGTTTATAAATACTAAGTGAATCAGATTTATATATGATATTTGTTAAAATCAATCCATTTCTAATCGAATCGTTTATTGGTGCCAAACTAACTACATAATCAATTTTAAAATCATTTAAGTTTTTTAAATTAGCGTTTATACTTGCTTTATCCGAAAACAATGCTCCCAAATACTGCCCTTTATTATAATAAATTAAACCTTTTATTAATCCCAAGCGCTTGTCCTCACTATCCGTTAGCCAAACACAACGTTTTAATTTTAAATCACCTTTTGTATTCCAAATTTGACTTGTAATTGATTTTTCAGGTAAGGCGTATTTAATTTCCTTTTGTAAAAGGAAACTTGTTATTGCAAAAATTAAACAAACAGAGGCAATAATAAACCACCATTTATTTAGTAATTCTAGTTTATAAGCGAGTAAAACAAAAAGTAAAAACAAAGCAATCACGCCTGGCCAAGTGTATCGATCCATAAAAAAGAATGGCAAATACAAAACAATGTTGCAAGCTAAAATGAAGAATAAGACTTTTTCATCTTTTACAAATTCCACTGCTTTTTTACGCCAAACAATAAAAGCTATAAAGAAAAGAAGTAAAAACAAAGTCCCTACATCCAATCCAAAGTACATGCTTCGCGCACTTTTAAAATTCTTAATAATTATTTGCTTGTACACACTTCTAATTTCTGCCCCGCTGTATCCTTCCCACGATAAGTAAAACTCTTGCAAAGGCTCCATCCATGAATCGAAGGAGTCGGCAGGTTTTGGTTCAACTAATTTACCATTGTGATGTGGATTGCCCAACTCGCCATAAATATCAGGAGTTATGCGTGGCGAATTCATTTTGTAATTATGCTCTGCTCCAGTACCTAAAGTAAAACTTCCATGCTTTTGTGAGATTAAATAAATCCACGGAGCAACAAATATCAAGGTAAGCAAGCCAATTTTTATGTGTGCAAACAAACTCATCCAATTCCATTGATTGCGCTCGAAAACAAATTTACCTGCAATGGTAAGTATGAATAAATACAAGCCCATCGACTTAATAAAGAACAATACTGAACCCATCAAGGCTAATTTTATGAAACCATATTTACTGCTTGCATCATAATGAATTAAAATATGTATAAAAAGTAAAACGCCGCAAAGCAATAACAAATCAGGGGTTAGGTAAAACCAAACATAGGAAGCAATAGCAGGAACAAAAGCTAGTGTGTATAAGTAGTGCTTACCTCCTAGTCCTAATTTTTTATTCAAAATTTTATTTACCAAAACAATTGTTAGTGCACCCAATAGGATTTGAAGTATTCTAAAGCGAACAAAAGGTTCGTTACTAATTGGCTTTAATAGCACTAATAACCAAGAAATTATTGGGCCCCAATAGGTATTTATGGCGTTTTTCCAATCAGCTTCGGTATACTTATCGGCTAACCACAAATAATGAGTTGCATCCGAAAAGTTTTGGTACCATCCCATAAAAACCTGCAAAAAAACAAGTATAAGCGCATATAAGCCCAATAAAATAAGCAATTGGCCTTTAGGTTTATCTATGAAACGAGCGGTCATTATTGGATTTAAGAGTCTAAAAATAAGCATATTTAGCTTTAGAATTGCATTTTGAAAACAGCAGAATTTTGCGACCTTTGTTCTGCTAAATTTTTAAAATGAAAATCTCAGTTATTACCATTGCCTTACTTGCTTTTGTGTTTACTTCATGCGGTAACGAAGCCACAAAAGAAACGAAAACAGAAAC
>CANJJP010000298.1 GCA_947474485.1 Bacteroidota bacterium
AGCGCAAAAAAATATTTTTTGGTTTAGCATTGTAATGGTAATTGTAAACGTTTTCTTTTTATCATTAGGTGTTTTACTTTACATGTATTATAACGAAACAGGAACTGCCTTGCCAATAAATGCAGAAACCGGAAAAGTATTAACGGATCGAGTGTTTCCAAACCTTGCTTTAAATCATTTAGGGATTTTTGCAGGCTTAGTTTTTATAATTGGTTTAACCGCAGCCACATTCAGCAGTGCGGATTCTGTGCTTACAACACTAACCACATCTATGTATGTTGACATGATGGAATTAGATAGAAACACAAAATTAACTGAAAAGAAAAAAGCAAGTTACCGCACTATCATTCATATATCGTTTGCAGTTTTATTGTGGTTGGTAATTTTAGTATTTGACGCCTTAAACGATAAAGCAATTATTGATACGATATTAAAACTTGCAGGCTACACCTATGGTCCGCTGCTTGGTTTGTTTGCATTTGGTTTATTTATGAAAGGTCAAATTAATGATAAGCTTGTTCCTAATGTATGTTTGCTTGCCCCTGGCTTAGCTTATATTTTAAGCACCTATTCTAAAGAATGGTTTGGTGGCTATGAAATTGGAAATGAATTGATAATTATAAATGGATTGATCACATTTATTGGATTGTTATTTATAGTTAAAAGTAGAAAAGAGGCTAGCAATCTTTAGATTAAAAACTAGATTCTTGATTGTTCGATTTAAAAACAAAAGTGGTTTATTTATCAAATTTCTTCTCATTTCTTAGATTTCTTCATTATTAATATCTGTTTGTTATTAATTAATCAAACATCCCTAAACCTCAACAAAAGCGGGGCAAATATTAATTGCTATAACCAAAAATGTTTACGACCTTTGTAGCCTTATGTCGGCAGAAACAGTTACTCCATACAAATCAGAAACAGAAAGCAAAAAGCAACAAGTTGCAACCATGTTTAACAACATTGCTTTTAGGTATGATATGCTTAACCAAGTGCTATCTGCTGGCACGCATCATAAATGGAGAAGAAAAGCAGTAAAGGAATTTATCGACTCTAAACCAAAAATGATTTTAGATATTGCAACGGGCACTGGAGATTTTGCAATAGCTGCTTTAGCATCAAACCCAGAAAAGGTTATTGGAGTGGATATTTCGGAAGGAATGCTAAAATTTGGTGTGGAAAAAATTAAAAAAGCTGGTTTAGAAAATAAAATAGAATTAAAACTGGGCGATGCTGAAAATCTAGATTTTGCTGAAAACACATTTGATGTTATTACCGTTTCCTTTGGTGTTCGCAATTTCGAAAATTTGGAGTTAGGCTTAAGAAATATGTTACGTGTTTTAAAACCGGGAGGAAAAGTTGTGGTGATTGAGTTTTCAAAACCTAGAGGTTTCTTCAAATACTTATATAATTTTTATTTCAAGGCTATTTTACCAATTATAGGAAAACTTTTCTCTAAAGATAACGCTGCTTACACGTATTTACCTGAATCTGTTCAAGCCTTTCCTGATTTTGAAAAATTCACAGGGATTCTTACTAAATTAGGTTACAAAAACGCAAAATACAAAAGCCTTACCTTTGGTGTAGCTTGTATTTATACTGCTACAAAATAAATTTGTATTTTTGACGTTAGCTACATTCAAACAGATTTGTTATACAAGAAACACATATTTAAAAGTCTTTGCGCAATACTTGCTTTTCTATTAATTGGAAATACAATTAAGGCACAATACGCTCGTGGCGACCAAGGAGGCAACTTGCCCCGCTTTTATAAACAACATATACATTTTGGATTTAGTATAGGTGTAAACAATACAGATTTTAGAGTTCATGCAAAACCCAATTCTCAGCTTTACACTAATCTAATGGATACAATTAATTATCCAAAAGATACCCTCAACTTAAAATCTATTTCAAGTAAGCCAGAGCCTGGGTTTAATTTAGGGATTGTGTGTGATGTTCGTTTACAAGAATACTTACGTTTACGTTTTTTACCAAATATTGCTTTTGGTTCTCGCCAATTAATTTATTCGTTTGCAGGCACAGATACTTTTGATGTTAAAAAGAAAATTGAATCTACTTTTATTAATTTTCCTTTAGACTTAAAGCTGCAGTCAAAACGGATTGGTAATTTTGGAGCTTATGCAGTAGGCGGTGGAAACTATAGTATTGACTTAGCTTCGCAAAAAAAGCAAAAGCCCGACGATCAAGTAGTACGATTAAGGTCAAATGATTTTTATTATGAAGCGGGTGGAGGAGTTGATTTTTACTTACCTTATTTTAAACTTTCTTTAGAAGGTAAGGTAATGGTGGGAGTAAAAAATATTTTAATTCAAGACAATAAATTATTTACTAAACCAGTTGACAAACTAAACTCACATATATTTTTATTTACAATCACATTTGAAGGATAAAATCTTTCCATGCCATGATAAAAGAACTTAGCTTAGTTACCGAACCAAAGGTAGCCTTTACCGAAACTTTACTTAAAGAATTAGTTGCAGATGAATTAGGATTAAAGTCAACAGATAATTTTTCTATTCACCTCGAAAAGCGCTCTATTGACGCGCGCAATAGAAACATCAAAATAAATCTTCGCTTAAAAGTATTTATCAATGAGCAAATCATTGAAAATAAAATCATACCCGAATACAAACAAGTAAATGAAAACAAAGTAGTGCATATCATTGGTGCCGGTCCAGCCGGTTTGTTTGCAGCATTGCGTTGTATTGAATTAGGTGTAAAACCAATTATTTATGAGCGGGGCAAAGACATTAAATCAAGAAGAAGAGACCTTGCATTAATAAACAAAGAGCACATTGTAAACCCCGAATCAAATTATTGTTTTGGAGAAGGCGGAGCAGGAACTTATAGTGATGGCAAGCTTTACACACGTTCAGGAAAAAGAGGGAGCATAGAAAAAATATTACACGCTCTCGTTTACCACGGGGCAAAAGATGAAATTTTAGTTGATGCACATCCACACATTGGCACTAACAAATTGCCCAACATTATTGAAGCAATT
Source organism: Bacteroidota bacterium (assembly GCA_947474485.1). Classification (GTDB taxonomy): domain Bacteria; phylum Bacteroidota; class Bacteroidia; order B-17B0; family Aurantibacillaceae; genus JADJDM01. Next base: position 3,026 of record CANJJP010000298.1, read on the forward strand.
AGAGAAACAATAAAAAACTTTGGCGGCGAAGTTCATTTCAATACTAAATTAATTGATGTAAATACAAAAAATGAAGAAGTAAACTCCTTTGTTGTTCAAAATGAAAATGGAGAAACACAAGAAATAAAAACCTCTAAACTCATTATTGCCACTGGTCATTCGGCTCGTGATATTTATGAGTTATTTTATGCAAAAGGAATTACCATTGAAGCAAAACCATTTGCAATGGGTGTTAGAGTCGAGCACCCTCAGGAAATAATTGATAAAGTACAGTACCATTGTGGAACTTTAGATGAGCTTGTTCAAAAAAGAGAGTTCTTACCCGCTGCTTCGTATAGCTTGGTGCATCAGGTAAATGGAAGAGGTGTGTATTCTTTTTGCATGTGTCCTGGTGGAATTATTGCCCCTTGCGCAACAGGTCCAGAACAAGTTGTAACAAACGGATGGAGTCCATCGAAAAGAAATAATCCTTATGCTAATTCAGGAGTTGTAGTTGAATTAAAACTTACAGATTTTAAAGGCGACCCTAAAAATCCTTTAATAGCTTTAGATTTTCAAAAAGAATTAGAGCGCTCAGCTTGGATAAGTGGCGGACAAACGCAAACTGCACCTGCGCAACGTTTAATGGATTTTTTAAAGCAACGTATTAGTGCTGATTTACCTTCTTGCTCTTATCAGCCTGGAATTAAATCTATGCCAATGGATGCTGTGTTAGGTCCATTAAT
>CANJJP010000299.1 GCA_947474485.1 Bacteroidota bacterium
GCTGACCCTAATAATCCCGATTTATATTATAAACGCGGAAAAATATATTTTAGTAATCATGACTTAGAGGCAGCAAAAAATGATGCGCTCAGGGCAATAAAACTAGATAGTTTAAAATCGGATTATTTTATACTGTTATCAGATTCATACTTTACAGCCAATGAAACCAGAATGGCAAAAGAAAGTTTAGAAAGATGTTTAAAAATTAATCCTTCTAATATTGAAGCTAATATGAAATTAGCAGAGCTTTTCTTTTATGTTCGAAAGTATCAAGAGGCAATTAATTATGCGAATAGTGCCTTAAAAGTGAATGAAAACACATCTAAAGCATATTTTATAAAAGGAATGTGTTACAAAGAAAGTGGTGATACTGCAATTGCAATCAGTAGTTTCCAAACTGCAGTTGAACAAGATAATACCATTATAGACGCTTATTTAGAACTGGGAATTCTTTTAACTAAGAAAAAAAACGCACTTGCTTTAGAGTATTTAAATAGTGCTTTAAAAATTGATCCAGCAAATGATGATGTTATGTATAATATTGCCTATTACTTTCAATATAAAGGTGATTATAAGGCAGCTATTGAAACCTATAAAAAATTGTTGTCTAAAAATATTAATTACCGAGAAGCTCATTATAATTTAGGCGCAATTGAAATTGCGTCAACTAAAAACTATAAAGAGGCAATTAAATATTTTACAAATGCAATTAATGCAGATGCAAATTATGCTGATGCATATTTTGCAAGAGGTGTTTGTTATGAAGAGTTAAAAGATAAAACCAATGCTATAGCGGATTATCAAATGGCATTACAGATAGAGCCTAATCACTCATTTGCAATTGAAAATTTAAATAATATGGATAACTAAGCATATTTACATGCTCTCTAAAAATCCTATTCATTATTGAAAACTAATTAAGAAAATATTGGGTGTATAAATTATTTGTTTATACCAATATATAATTACCCCTCCACAACTTGCGCAGTGTGCATAAAAGTGTCTTGCCAATTTTCGAAGCGCTGATCAAATTTTTCGGCAAACACTAAATATTGACATTTACCGATGCTTTCGGGTAAGCGAGTAACGTCGGTAAATGTGTTTGTTTTAAATAAAGTTTCAGCATCATCTACAACAAACATTTGCAGTTTGTTAAAATTAATTCCATTTACAAAATAGATTTTGTTTAAGCGGCGTGGTGTTGCAATAACTACATCCACACCCTCATATATTTTTTCTTTTTGCTCATCAATGGCGCGTTCTTCATAAGCAGTGTATACACGCAAATCGGTTCCTCGTTTCAATTTTTTAAATTCTTCTTCTAAATCTAAAGCAGCTTGTTTGTCTTTCACAACAACTACAGCCCTTGGAGCATCTTCTAATGCTTGGCCTTTTAATTTTTGAATTACGCTAATTACAATGCTGGTTGATTTACCTGCACCCTTTGGAGCAATTGCAAATAAATTATGCCCCGCCTTTATTATAAATAATATTTTTTCCTGAAAGGGTAAAGGCTCTTTAAAACCTATTGATTCTAGATTAATGGTTAATGATTGTATTAATTTTATAAATGGCATAAGTATATTGTAATTAAAACTATTTATGAATGATTTAGTAAATCAGCCAACATTAAAAATATTATTTATAAATTCCAATATACAATTCAGAATCTGAACTTTTCTTAGCGCGATACATACCTTCTGAGTTAAAGGGTAATTCAATATTCCCTTTTGCATCTAAAGCAATTAAACCTCCTTCGCCGCCAATTTTAACTAGCTTATCCATTACTACAACATCACAAGCTTGCTTTAGTGTAAGTCCTTTGTATTCCATTAAACATGAAATGTCGTAAGCAACAACTGAACGAAGAAAAAATTCTCCATGCCCTGTGCAGCTAATAGCACATGTATTATTGTTTGCATAAGTTCCAGCACCAATTATAGGACTATCTCCAACGCGACCAAATTTTTTATTTGTCATGCCTCCAGTACTTGTGCCCGCTGCAATATTACCATGTACATCTAAAGCAACACAGCCAACAGTACCAAATTTCTTTTCTCCATTTTCGAAATTATCTTCTGTATGGTCTAATATCATGGTATCGCTTTCTTTTGCTTTTTGTAATTGCTCGTAACGCATTTGTACAAAAAAGTAATCGTCGGGAGCAAATTCAGCATTTATTTTTTTTGCGAAATCGATTGCACCTGCACCTGTTAAAAGAACGTGATCAGATTTTTCCATTACCGCTCGTGAAAGACTGATTGGATTTTTAATATTAGTTACACCTGCAACTGCACCCGCTGTTAAATCCTTGCCATACATAATGGAAGCATCCATTTCGTTTTTACCATTGTGTGTGAACACAGCACCTTTGCCTGCATTAAAAAGTGGATTGTTTTCTAAGGAGACAATTGCAAATTCAACTGCGTCTAATGAGCTACCTCCTTTTTTTAAAACCGCTTCTCCCGCCTCAATAGCATCTTGCAAGGCTGCTTTATAAGCTGTTTCTTTTTCGGCTGTCATCGTGCTTTGTAAAATAGTACCAGCGCCGCCGTGTATTGCAATTGCGTATTTCGACATGTGATTTAGTATTAAATGAAATTTAGAATTGCAACAAAAATCCTTTTATTTACTGAATTTAAATTCAGTTCTTCTATTTAGTTCATGTTCTTTTTCCGAACAGTTAACATCATTTTTACAACGGTTCAGAACTTTTGTTTCGCCCATTCCTATTGCTTTAATTCGTGTTTTTGTTATTCCTTTGCTTATAAGAAACTCCATTACAGCATTTGCTCTTTTGTCAGAAAGATCTTTGTTATATGCATCAGCTCCTTTTGCATCTGTATGAGAAGAAACCTCTAACTTAAGTGTTGCATTTGTTTTCATTGTTTCCGCAATCTTAGATAACAGTTTAGCAGTTTTATCAGAAACCTTGTAGTCGTCTGTTGCATAGTAAATATTCTCCACTAACAATAATTCTTTGTTGGTTGATTTATTGAATGCATCTAATTTTAGTCCTGAATCTTCTTCTACAATTTCAGAAAGGCGAGCTACATCTTTATCTAACATTTTATAATTAAAACCAGAAGCACTTTTAGTGAATTTATTTACAATTACACCATTTTGTTTTGCAAGATAAAGGTTATCGGTTTCTTTAATTTCATTTGTTTTTGCAATGCTTAATTGAGTTCCTTGAGTAATAACTTGTTTAAACACAAAGTCACCATAATCATCAGTTTCGGCAATATTAATAGTGTCTTTTCCTAAAACTAAATATACTTTTTGGTGAGTTAGTGGATGTAAATTTTTTGGAGTACCATAAAGTAACTTTGCGCTTAAATCAGTTGGAACTGAAGCGTTTTTTTTCAAATCCCTGAGTCTTGAGTCTAATGATTGTTCAGTAGGGTCGATCAGTAGTATTGTACCGTTTGTGTTTACTAAAAAATCAGCAGGTATCTTAACTATTTGATAGCTTTTAGCTACTAACGAATATAATCCATTTTTGTCCCAAACATTAATTAAGTTCCCACAACCATCTTTTACTACTGCCATTTCCCATGATTCTTTTAACTGCTCTAAACAAAGCGAAATCACAACTAAACCTTTTGCATTACCTAATGGAGTTTCTTTGTAATCGTTCGCTATTTTTACAAAGTAAGGATGCTTTTCTCTACTTTCCATTGTTGTAGGGTTCCAAAAATGAATTAAAACGATTTTATCTTTTAGTTGTTCTGATAAGCTCACA
>CANJJP010000300.1 GCA_947474485.1 Bacteroidota bacterium
CCCAATTACTGCAGCAACTATTGCACTCACCAAAACCCCCGCTGCACTAATATCTTTTATAATGCGAATCTTCTCATTTTTATTTGGCTCTATAAAGTCACAAAGTAATTCTATTGCTGTATTAATGAGTTCAAGCGAAATTACAATTGCGCAGCAAATTAGTAATATACACCATTCTATTTTGCTTACTTCAAAATAAAAGCCTAAAGCTATAACCATGCAAGCAGCTAGCAAATGGAATTTAAAATTCCACTGACTTTTTAATCCTTCATATATTCCTATGAAAGCATACTTAAACGAGTTAGCCCTTTTTTTCATTTTGCTGATAGAATAAGTTATCAAACACAAGCGTGCTAATATACAAAAATAGCGCAAATATAAAGGTGAGCGCTATGGTATGCTTATAATGCTGGGCATCAAAAACTGATTTAAATATAGCAATACAAAGTCCTAGTGGATTACTAATAATATCCCAACTATTAAATCGCAATTCTCTTCCTAAAAATATTCCGTAAGCACTAAGTACAAGTAATCCAATTAAAATAATTACTTGAGAACTTTTTCTGCGCTTTAATAGGAAGTTGGTTTTGAAATGTTGTAAACTAAAATAGAATAGGAGCACGCCGCAAATTGCATAAGAGCTCAATAAAATTAAGTCTAGCCATTTGGTTTGACTTGTGCTATGAAAATGAACTAAGTCAGTTAGCAAATAGGGAGCATTAGGTAGAAATGCTAACCACATACCAACAAAGCAAGTTAATTTGAAATTTATTTTATCATGTTCCTTAAACTTTGTATTGCTTATCCAATAAGGAACCCAAGCCAAAAATAGATTCCAAATAAGGAATAAGAAAGAGAAATTATTAGTGTAAATAACTCTTGTAATACTAAGTAAAATGGCAAATGCACTTAAGCCGTATAAGGCTTTTTGATGTCTAGTTAATGATTTCATATTAAATAAAGTTTACTTGTTTGTTTTTTAATTGTTGTTTAATTTCTTGTTTTTGTTTGTCACTTAAAAGTGTATTCTGTTTAATATTAATCACTTTTAGATTTTCCATTTTACTTAATATTTTAAGTTCATTCGACTTTGGTTCGTTCAAACTAATAGTTCTTAGCTTTTTGAAGTTTACTAATAAGTCAAGATTTTTTATTTTACAATAGTTAATATCCAAATGGTAAAGTGTGTTTTGACAAGTTAAGAGAGATAAATCATTAAATTGTGTGTTTGAAACATAAAGATTTTCGAGATTGTTTAATTCTTTAAGCCCGCTGAAGTCTTCCAATTTGGAATTGTACCTTATGTTTAATGTTTTAATTGTGTTCTGCTTTGGACTAATGGTTAAGGTTTCTAATTCGTTACTTGATATTGATAAACTGTTTAGTTTGTCATAGTTAATAAGGAAACTTGTACCGATTAGTTTGTTACTAGATAAATCGAGTTCAGTAATTTGATTGTAATTTTGTAAATCAAAAGCACCAGTTAAACTGCAATCAACTAATTTAAGCGATTGAAGATTTGGAAATCTTAATAAGTAAGTATTTGCAGATTTATTATGAACTATTAAATAATTTAAGTCAGGATTTTGATTGTAACTTAAGTCTAATTGTTTTAGTGAATTATGAATTGGAAAGTGCAATAATGTTCGGCTAATATCATCTATGTGTGTTAAACTTAATACTTCTAGTTTATTTAAATATGGAAATCTATCAATTCTGAATAAAAACGACGCATCAATGTTTTTCAAGGATTTTAGTTTTTCGATTCCACTAAAATCAAATAATTGTTTGTTGTTGCTTATATCTAAAGTTTCAATTGTGTTGTTTGCAGGAATACTCGAAAGCACATTAAATTGATTATTTGAAACATTTAGAGTTTTTAGTTGCTCAAAAGAATTTAGTATTCTTAGTTCTTTAATTAAATTGTTACTTATGTTTATTGATTCTACTGATTTTGAAGCAGGAACTTTGGTTAAAGTTTCTAGATGATTAAAACTTAAATCTAAATTTTTAAGTTGTTTGAATCCACTTAAAAATTCGTAGTGATTCCCAAATGAACCAGTTAAATTTACATCAGTTACATTATTCAATATTTCTAGTAAGCCAATGCTATCTAATTCTTGATTTTTGATGCTTAGGGTTTTGATTTCATTCTTCTCGTTTAACTCATTTAATTCGGAAAGAATATATTGATCTCTTTGGTTCCACGATTGCCATGAGTCGTATTTATGTTGTCTTTTAAGAAATTCATAGGTTTTCTTGTCTAATTCTTCACTGTTTAAATTGTATGCATAATTATTAAATTCTCCAGAAAAACTGTCTATTCCTCTAAGGTCATTTAATTTAACTGAATCAGTATTAAAAGTTGAGTTACTTTTGATTTTTTGTAAGTAGGGTATGCTTATCTCAGATAAACCAAGTAAATACTTTTTATCTAATGCAATTAATTTATTTTGTTTGTGACTAATGTTAAATTCATTTATTTGTTTATCCCAGTCAACTGAAGCAGCCCCGCATAGAAACAAAATTCCAATTAATGAATTAATTTTAACTAAATACCAATTGCTTTTTTTGTAATAAACCTTGTAAAGTGTCGTTATTAGACCAAAGCAAGCTAATACTAAATAAACAAATACGCCAATACGCTTATAAGTAAAATTAAATTCGGTAACATAAATTTGATTGCGAACACAAGTAGAAACAATCATCATAATGTTTTGGATAATCCAAAATGCAACTAATGTTTTAATGGTTTTATTGTTTTGCTCAAAGTTTAATGCATTTCTAAATAGAACTAAAATAATAGTTATTCCAAGCACAATAGATAAGATTAGCATTCCTACGCCATCATGTACGAACTGTGTATGGCTAATTCCTTCTGGTAATTGTTTTAATACGTATAAATAAACCACATCCAAAATATTGATGAATAACAACATCACATTAAGTAGCAAAAACAAAGATACTCCAGCAGGACGTTCGAATGACTTAGACGTTTTATCTGTTTTGCTTATGCTTAATAAAAGTGAATCCTCAAACTGATCAATTGCTTTAATACGTTGGTTTCTAATTAAGCCATAAACAATCAAGAAACCCATTAATGTAAATGCAATCCATGCCCCGCTTATAAAATCAAGGTTTATTTTCTCGGTGTATTTTTCAAATAAGGGGTTTGCGTTTTTATAGATTAAAAAGAAAATAAGTGCAATTACAAAAACTCCTAAACCAATTAAATAATTTATTCCTCGCTTCGAAGTTTTCCCTTCTTCCTTTTTAGTATCGCGAGTAACAAGATTTATTATGAAAAAGACCATAGCTCCTCCAATCGAATAAACAGCGAAGAATCCATTACTTAGTACGGACGAATTTCCTTTTATAGCATAAGCCGATTGTAATAGTAGTGAGCAAATAGTTGCCCACACTGCTAAATCGCTATGATGCCACATGATAAAAAAAGAAGAAAACAAAGACGTAATACTAAACAGCATCCAATTTTTGTTCTTAAGTAAATCTTTGTTCAATACTAAATAACCTGCACTTAAAATAATGCTAAATACGAGGTAATTGATTCCGGTAATTTGTCGGTAAAATAAATAACTGAATACAAATGTTGCAATCGTTATTAGCCAGTCTATTTTTTTCATATGATTTATTTTATTGGGTTATTAATTGTTTTTTGAAATCTCTGTAAGTAATTATCATTCCTGCCCCGCAAATCCAAAGGCCAGCAATAAATAGGAGC
>CANJJP010000301.1 GCA_947474485.1 Bacteroidota bacterium
GAAGGATTTGAATAAGAAACAAATAAAAATATGATTTATGATCCTCTAAATCAAATTTTAAATTAATCTTAATAACGGTTTCTATCAAGTTTTTCATTTTAGAGTACTCGTGATTAAAATGAAATGCATGAAGAAATGATGCAAAGGCTATTTTTCTTAGCAGAATTTCAGATTCTCTGTCAGTATAATTTTTCATCAATTCTTTTGCTGAATCAATATACTCTTTAAATTTCGCTTCATTTCTAAAAAAGAAACGGGCTAAAGTTAAATATAATGATGCCTTAACATGAGTGTCATTAGATATTACAATTTGTAATAATATATCATCCTCTGTTTTCACTTCTCCTTCCAATAAATCTATAGATCTTTTGTCATCAAGAAATGATGCGGAAATTCTATCGTAGGCATGAGTTATTTCTTGCTGATAATGACTTTGAACCAATTTTTTGTGTTCAATAATTAGTCTTTTCCATTCGTCTAAATCCTTTGTCGTTTGACTCCTAAGTTTAAGTGAAGCTGATTTTGTTAAATAGTAATTTTTCAACCAATAATCTTTCTTATCAGTTTGCTTATTTAACTTTTCAAGATAATCTTCGTTTACTTCCCTGGTTTTTGAATTGTCGTATATTTCAGCTAAAATATAATTTCTAATTTTTGAATTAGATTTTGAATATATTTCAATTTTTAGATTTTCAATTTCTTTAATACAAAAATCAATAAATCTTCTGATAGCATCCGATTTATCTTTTTCTTTACTATTAAGAGGTGATATAGTATCTTTAATTTGATTTAAAGCAGCTTGAAATTCAGCAGTAGCATTTCCTTTTTTTCCAAGTAAAGAAATAAATGGCTTATATCTTTTGTCTTCCGTTTTCTTTCCTCTCAAAAAAAGATATTTGCGTTCAGATGTATCTAAATCTGAAATTAGAAAATATAGTTTTTGTCCTATCATAATTTTAAAACTTTATTAACCTAATGTATACTAAATAATTATTTATAGATGTTTTCAAATTTAATTGATATTTTATATTGTCCTATTAGTTTTTGGATTAACTTAATATTTAACTGATGATATTCACTAAACAATCATTTTTTTTAATTGAATTCTCTTTCAAATAATTTTTTTACTTTTTTATTTGGTAATTGTGAGCACATTTTTTTTGGATGTTTTTTTTGTTTTGTAAGGATTCGATAATTTGTTCAGAAATCATTGCTGGGGATAATAGTTCAGTACTTTAAACAATTTCGCTACACTCTTTATAAAGTGGGATTCGTTTTTTTAATAATGTAGAAGCTTTTATTGTTTTGTTTGTAACATTAAGAAGTGGTCTTGAATCATCTTTTATTCTATTAATTGAAGTTGTTATTGGATTGTGGAGCCATACAACAGTAGATTTTGATTTAAGTAAATGCCTATTTTTTCACTTAAAACAATCTCTCCACCGTAGGCAATAATTGAATTGGGTAATCCAAGATGTTGTTTGAGTAAAAGCGTTTCAATCTCCCTAAATTATTCTTCACCAAACTGTGAAAAAAAATCTTTCATAGGCATATTTATTGTTTTTACAATTTCCTCATCAAGATCAATTAATTTATAACCAAGCAACAACCACATTCTTTTTTATCATTTTGTCCCCACCACCATCTTCCAGCTCTAAAGTCTTCACCTTCTTTTATAGCTCGTGTGCAAGGTGCACAACCAATACTTACAAAACCTTTATCATGCAAAGCATTGTAAGGAATGTTATGATCAAATATATATTTCTTTACGTCACTTAATGTCCAATCTAAAATTGGATGGTATTTTGTTATCTTATTAGCTTCATCCCACCCTACATTATCCATTGTTTGGCGATTTTCTCATTGGTCGGCACGAATACCGGTAATCCAAATTTCATTTCCTGCTAAAGCACGTTTAAAGGTTCAACTTTTCTTATTAGGTAAATTATTCAGAAAGCGTTCTTAATGCTTCTGCAGGTGACTTACCTTTTTTTAATTCTCTAATCTTGTCCATTTTACTTTAATGCTTGTAACAAATCCTTCAATATATCTTCTTTATTTTCTAATCCAATTGAAACTCTTATTAAACCAGGTGTAATACCAACATTTAATCTTTCTGCTTCACTTAATTTACAATGTGTGCTAGATGCAGGATGAGTTACGATACTTCTTGCGTCACCAAGATTTGGAGAAATTTTTATCATTTGTAATTTATTCAAGAAATTTTTAGCAGCCTCATATCCACCTTTTAATGTAATCGTTAATATACCACCTCCAGCTTTCATTTGCTTTTTAGCAATTTGATGATGAGGATGCGAAGGTAAAAATGGATATGATACATTTTCCAATTCAGCATGTCCTTCTAATTTTTGTGCAATGTATAAGGCATTATCGCAATGTCTATCCATTCTTAACGCTAATGTTTCTAAACTCTTGCTTAACACCCAAGCATTAAAAGGACTCATTGATGGACCCGTTAATCTTCCAAATAAATAAATATCATTAATTAGTTCTTTTTTACCTACCACTACCCCACCTAAAACACGACCTTGTCCGTCCATGTATTTAGTAGCTGAATGCACTACCAAATCAGCTCCCAATTTAATTGGTTGCTGTAAATAAGGAGTAGCAAAACAATTATCAACGATTAAAAGCAGATTGTGTTTTTTAGCAATACCCGAAACGAATTCCAAATCAATTAATTCAATTGCAGGATTTGTTGGTGTTTCGAGATAGATAAACTTAGTTTCTGGCTTAATTAATTTCTCAATTCCTTCAACATTATTCGTGTTAAAATAGGAATGAGTAATGTTCCACTTTGGAAAATATTTTGTAAAAATTGCATGTGTTGCGCCAAATACTGATGAACACGAAATAACATGATCGCCTGATTTAAGAAGCGCCATAAATGTTGTGAAGATTGCTGCCATTCCTGAAGCTGTTGAAACACCAACTTCAGCGCCTTCTAATAAACAAACTTTATTTACAAATTCATTCGTATTTGGGTTTGTATATCTTGAGTAAATAAAAGTATCATCTTCATCATTAAATGCTGCACGCATGTCTTCTGCTTCATCAAAAACAAAACTACTAGTTAAATATAAAGGCACAGAGTGTTCATTGTTTTCGCTTCTCTCAAGTTGCGCACGTATTGCTTTGGTTTCAAAACTGTAATTTTCCATTGCTCTTAGTTTACAGTTACTTTATAGGTTATTTTTGCAGTAGGCTCTAATGTTTTTGAAACTGAACAATATTTATCAACTGATAATTTTACTGCTCTCTCAGCCTTATCTAAATCTACTTTGCCAGTAAATTTAAAATGTAAACAAATATCTCTGAACAAAGAGTATTCTCCAATTTTTTCTCTTTCTCCTTCTACTTCAATTTCAAAGGTTTCAATCACTTGTTTTTGTTTCTTTAAAATTAAAACAACATCAATTGCACTACAACCACCAACAGCAGCAAGTAATAATTGCATTGGACGCATACCTTTTCCCTCACCACCAATTTCAGGTGAGCTATCCATTTGTATAGTGTTACCATCTTCATTAGATGCTTCCATATGGAAGTTGTCATTTAATCTTTTAATATTTATTTTCATAACAAATTATTTGCTGTAAAGATAATTCATTAAAAGGAATTTACCCCGTTAGCTGTTGTGTATTTCATAGTAAACTTTACTCCAGGATTCATGTATTTATAGGCGCTATGGCACATTAGGGCAGCCTCATGAAATCCAC
>CANJJP010000302.1 GCA_947474485.1 Bacteroidota bacterium
AACCTGAAGAAGATAGAAAGAAAGCAAACTTAAATGTTTACCTGCAAGTATTAAACGTGTTTAACAATAAAAACATTGTTGCTGTTCATGCTTACACTGGAACTCCTGATGATGACGGGTTTTTAAATTCGGCACAAACTGGCCAGGCTTATATTAACTCAAATGTATTACCATTTGGTTCAGGTTTCTATAATGGATTCATAGATCAGTATCGTGCAAAGTTAGTTGATGGTGGTTACTATAGCCGTCCAAGAGTTATTCGTATAGGTGTATTATTTGATTTTTAATCTATAAAAATATTTAATTATGAGAAGTAGTAATATGAAAACAAAAATAACGGCATTATTTGCTTTGTTGTTAGTTCTTAACACCGCAATCGGTAGAGAGAACGTTAACTCCACAGGTGATGGTGGTAGTGGTGATGGTCAGAAACTGACGAATTCACAAAAGGTGATGGGAGGTTGTACTCAAGGTAAAACTCAAAGTGAACTTAAGTTAAATAACGTACGTGCACGTTTACTCACCTGTGGTGATATGTGGTGGGATTTAAATAGTAATCCTAAGTATGAAGTACCGAAAGGTTCTGGTTCTTATGCTTCATTTGCAGGTTCATTATGGTTTGGTGGATATGTAAATAGTCAATTACGTATTTCTGCTATGACGTACCGTCAAAATGGTATTGATTTTTGGCCAGGGCCTCTTGATCCTTCAACTGTTGATGTTGACGCGGCAACTTGTAATGCTTATGATAAGCATTGGAGATTTAACCGTACAGATGTTGATGCGTTTTATGCGAATGTAGTTGCTACTCAAAATGGTGATTACGCAATCCCTTCTTGGATTAAAGATTATCCAGGAACTGCTCCATCTTCTGCAGATCCTTATAGATATTTAGCTCCTTTTGTTGATCAAGCTGGAGATGGCGAGTACAATTGGGATCAAGGAGATTATCCTGCTTACAATGTAACAGGTGCGCCTATTTCTCAAGGGAATTGTAAAAAATTACTTTTTGGTGATGAAACTTTATTCTGGGTATTTAACGACAAAGGTAATTCTCATTTAGAGTCTGGTAGTGTTAATCCTATTGGTGTTGAGATTCGTGCTCAAGCGTTTGCTTTTGCAACCGCTGATGTTTTAAATGATATGACATTCTATAATTTCGAAATTATAAATCGTTCATCTAATATTTTAGATAGTACTTATTTTGCTGTATGGGTGGATGCAGATTTAGGTAACTACCAAGATGATTATGTTGGTTGTGATGTTGTTAGAGGTTTAGGTTATATTTATAATGGTGATAACTTAGATGAAGATGGTAATGGTGTTGTTGGTTACGGAAGTAAATTGCCTGCTCTAGGTTGTGACTTCTTTCAAGGTCCAACTGCAGATATTAATGATGGTATTGATAACGATCGTGATGGTTGCATTGATTGTACTTATAAAATTGACCCTAATACTGGTTTACCAGATTTAACTCAGCAAATTGATGATGATGTATTAGGAGAGCCTATTTCTATGGCTAAATTTTTACCTTATAACAATACAGGTGATGCAGTAACAGGTAATCCTACTGGATCAACTGGAAACGGTATTCAGTTTTACCGTTACATGGTTGGTAAATGGAAAAATGGAACGCCAATGCGTTACGATTTAACTGCGGGAACTTCAACAGTTAGTACCATTCCTACATGTTCATATATGTTCCCTGGAACTTCTGATCCAAACGGATTTGGTTTAGGAGGAACTGTTCAAACTCCAGTAATTCAGCCAAATTGGACTGAGGTTATTGCTGGTAATACACCAGGTGACCGTCGTTTCTTGCAATCAGCTGGTAAGTTTACTTTGCAACCGGGTGCTATTAATAATATCACTTTTGGTATGCCTTTCGTAAGAACAAATTCTGATAATAACTTTGCAGCAATTCCTTTATTGTTAATTGCTGATGATAAAGCTCAATCTTTATTCGACAATTGTTTTAAAGTTCTTGATGGTCCAGATGCTCCAGATTTAACAATTCAAGAAATGGAAAATCAGTTAATAGTTTTCTTCTCTAACAAGGAGTCTTCTAATAATTATGAGCAAAAGCGTTATACAGAAATTGACCCTACCATTACTCCGCTTTTTGGAGCTGCAACTGATAGAACTTATCGTTTTGAAGGTTATATGGTGTATCAATTAAAAGATGAATCAGTAAGTTCTTCTGAATTGTATAATGAGAACAAAGCTCGATTAGTTTTTCAGTGTGACAAGAAGAATGGTGTTGGTACTATAATAAACTATACTACCGACCCTGTTTTAGGAAGTGTACCTCAATTAATGACTCCAGAAGGAAATGATAAAGGTATTATTAATTCTTTCATGCTAAATGAAGATATGTTTGCTGAAGGGAATAAAACCTTAGTTAATCATAAAACATATTACTACATGGCAGTTTCTTATGCTTATAATAACTATTTGCCATATGTGCAAGATGTTGCTCCAGGTGTTGATTCAATAGGAAACGATGTGCATACTTCAGGTGATTATGCTGGTCAAAAGAAACCTTTCTTACAAGGAAGAAAAAACATTAAGACATATTCTGCAGTTCCTCATAATTTTGCTCCAGAGGCAAATGGAACTACTGTAAGTACTTATTACGGATACGGCCCTAAAGTAAAACGTATCGAAGGACAAGGTAATGGCGGTAATATTTTAAACCTTACTGATGCTACTGTTAATTCAATTCTTTCTAGCCCAGAACATAGAGCGGTTGAATTGGAATACGAAAATCTTCAAGGACCAATTCAGGTTAAAGTAATTGATCCTTTAAAAGTATTGTCTGGTAATTTTATTGTAAAAATAAAAGATGTAGTAAAAACTGCAGCAAACAAAGATTCTTTGGTAATGGGTCATAAGGATAGTTTAGATTATGGTAAAGTTGCCGGAAACGCTAAGTATCAAGTTGAAGGGACTTACACAACTTCTAGTGGACAAACTATTTCAAAGGTATGGACAGCAGATGAGATCATGTCTGTTGGACAAGAACAAATCTTAATTGGAGATAATGATGAGCCAATTGGAATTTCTTTAACTGTAAATACAACTAATGATCCAGAGCCAAATAAGGCTCCTAATACATCTTCAGTAACAGCTTCTTCTTCTTTAGCGAGTGAACTTTTGTTTTCTGACTTAAGCTTTTCTTCAGCTACAAGTAAATGGTTAACTGGAGTTGTAGATACAGATAGCGAAACTGACGAAACAAACTGGATTCGTTCTGGTACTGCTTCTTTTGGAGCAGGAGCTATTTTTAATGATATATCAGTAACTGGAACGGATGGAAAGGCAACTTATGCAGATCCAAGTCAAGTTTGGGAGGGCGTTGTTGGAGGACTTTGGGCACCGTTTAGAGTTTGTGCATCTTCACCGCCATCTCTAACTTCTAATACCTTAAAAATGGCACCTGCTTTAGGATTCAATAACTCTTATTCATCTTTAAGACATTGGGATAGGTTAGTTAATAATGAAATTGATAGCAGAAATCTTGCTAGTGTTGATATCGTATTTACTTCTGATAAATCTAAATGGACAAGATGTGTAGTATTAGAAATGGGAATTTCGAGTGCTACAAATGAAGGTGGACAGCGTAAATTCTTACCTCGTAAATCTCAATCGGTTGATAAAAATGGAAATTACGCAGCTTCTGGTAGCGGTGCAAGTACAGTTACTTCTGATGCTAATTTTATTTCTGAAACTGGAATGGG
>CANJJP010000303.1 GCA_947474485.1 Bacteroidota bacterium
AGTGGCTGTTACATAAACATAATTAGTAGAATATTGAACTTGCTGAACATTGGCATCAATAGTAGTATTTATTGGGGTTGAATTTCCAGAGAGATAATATCGACCTTTCGTATTATTGATGTTTTGTAACCAAGAACTAATTGCTGGATTAGTTTGAGCAAAAGTATCAATACTTGCGATTAACAATAATAAAATTAATGTTGATTTCATATACTAAAGTTTTATTTGAATTATTAATGGCAAATTTACATTTAGAAGGAAAGGATAAAAATGAAAATCGATTGAGTTGTTGAAAAAGCATATTGAGTTGTAATAATTAGTTTAATAAGGTTATAAAACAAAATTAGATTACTTCTCTAATCTTTTTGGAATTATGTCTTTATTCTTTTATTTCATTTGATAATGTAAGTTGTAAAGTTTTATAATTTAAATCTTGTTTTTTTGTAATAGTTCGAATCTCTTTAAGATACTTTGTAAAAAACGCTTATTTTCTAAAAAAGTTCGAACTCTAAAAATAAATCGCGTGATATCGCTAATATGCATTAATGATAAGGCTTTAAAGGAATGGAAAAAAAGAAAGCACACCGAATTTGGTGTGCCTTCACTTTGCGTGGACCCGGAGAGATTCGAACTCTCGTCCAAACAAGGAATAAAAATGCTTTCTACATGTTTAAAGTAAATTTAGTTTTCGATCTATTTCAGGCATTTACTTAAACCAAAAACAGACTTAGATGCTAATATTGTTTTAAATAACATCATCAATAAAACAATTTGCTAATTTATGATGCAAAATTCCTGTCGCTAAGCAAAGACGCTACAGGGGTTGCAAAGGTTGGTTAGTCTTGGACTAAGCAGCCATAGCGTAAGAATTCTCTTCGCCAGATAAAATTTTGAGAATTAGATTTAAAGTGCTCCGTCCACAATACACTACATGCTTACACTCCTACTGCTCTCGCTGTCAAAACCGGGCGGGCCCATTGTTTTAATTGAGAATGAAGAATTAAAAATGAAGAATTGAATTGCTGCATGTTTAATTATTCAGTAAGTCTCAAAGAACTGGAACAAAGATAAGCATAAATTGAGCGGAATGTTACATCCTTTACATAATTTATAAAATCAATGTGATTCGGATTTTGTGCCAGCAAAATTCGGATCTTACTTTGATATACGCCGATTGTATGAATGTTTTGTCCTATGCAATTGGGCAATTACATGAATCACATCGGTATAATTTGTATTTTTGTGCATGGATTATTCTCAGTTTAAACACCAGATCCCAATACAAATTCGTTTTGTTGATATTGATGCTTTTGGGCATGTAAATAACGCTGTTTTTGCTTCTTATTATGAAATGGCGCGCGTAGCTTATTTTGACCAAGTGCTTGGTGAGCGCGTTAATTGGAACCAAACAGGAATGATTTTGGCGAAAAATATTTTAGAATATCGTTTCCCCATTTTTTTAAGAGATAAAATTAAGTGCTATAGCTCGGTTGTGCAATTAGGAACCAAAAGTTTCGAAATTCATAATACTTTAGCTAGAGTTGATAAGGATGTTGAAACACTAGTAGCCTTTGCCATTGGTACCTTAGTATGTTATAATTACGAAATAAAAGAAACAATTGAAATTCCCAAAAATTGGCGCAAGTGTTTGATGGAGTTCGAAGGTTTAAAGTAATTATTTCATTTGGAAAACATCTTTCCAAACAGCATAGGTTAAAGCTTTAAATAAAGCTGTTTTTTCCCCACTTCCTTCAGTTAGCTTATCAAGGTTTTTAATGATTTTGTTTTTATCAATAAAATCATCGTTTAATCCTTCTAATATTTCTAACACTTTTGCTTTGTTGCTTTGCAACCATTTATTATTGGGAGTAACATAACCCATTTTATCTTTACGATTATAAATGTTGGCAGGAATATTTTCTTTTACCGCCTCTCTTAATAAAGATTTAGTTATTCCATCATGCATTTTATAAGAACCAGCAATTGCGAATGTATTTTCAATTAAGTGAATATCATCTGCAAATGGAGTTCGTGATTCAACCGAATGCCACATGCCGCAACGGTCTTCACACTTTAAGTATAATTTTAGTCTTGAATTAATGAACTCAGCTTGCAAAGCTTCGTTGAGGGTATTAAAGTTTTTTGTTTTCTCTTTCGTTTCAAATTGCCCCGCTAAATTTTTTGAGAGATAGGCTTCAGGATTTGATTTTAGTTTTCTTACTTGATGCAATAAACCCGAGTTTTTCTTTTTAGCGTTTTCTTTTATCCAGTGCTTTGCTGTTTCTGAAAGTTCGCCACGCTTTTTTAATTCGGCTATAGCAGCTTTGTAGCCTATGTTAGCAGCTAACTCATTCCAGTAATTGGCAAAGTAGGGTAGGTAACCAGCAAATAACTCGTCCCCACCTTGTCCATCAAGCACAACTTTTACTCCGTGCTTTCTGCTTAACTCCATTACTTTAAACTGCGCATAAGTACTAGTGCTCCACAATGGAATATCTTGACTATAAACTAAATCCTTTAACTCTGCAAATAAACCTTCGCTTGTTGGTGTGCAAGTATGCCAAGCAGAATTAGTTGCTTCAACCACTTCCTTTGCCCATTTACTTTCATCTATGCTTTCATTTGGGAAAGTTGCAGTAAACAAATGTATTGGTTCTTTACTTGAATTTAGTTTGTTCATAGTGCCTGTAATCGCACTACTATCAATACCTCCACTTAAACAAGAACCAACTGCCACATCCGAACGTAAGCGCAAACGAATGGCATCCTTAAAAAGTGTTTTTGTTTTTTCAATATGTTGTTTGTAGTTCTGCTCATTAAATTCTTCGAAAGCAGTATTTACTTTTAAGCTATAATAGCTTTCAGTTGTTAATGCCCCGCTTGTTAAATCGAAAAATAAATTGTTAGAAGGAAACAACTCGATAATGTTTTTAAAGAAACCTTCTGTTTCGTATTCTTCATTATTCTTAGCAAAGAAATCGTAAACAGCTTTTGGATTTATTTCTTTTTTGTAAAATGGCAACTGGGCAATTGCTTTTTGTTCGGATGCAAAACAAAAAACTCCATCTTGATGGTAGTAGTAAAAAGGCTTTACCCCAAAGCGGTCGCGTGATGCAAATAACGTGTTATTTGTTCTATCATGTATAACAAAGGACCACATGCCGTTGAACTGATTCACACATTGTTTGCCCCATTCTTTATATGCCGCTAATATTACTTCTGTATCTGATGAAGTAATAAAATTGTGTCCTTTTGCAAGTAAGCTTTCTCTTATTTCAATGTAATTATAGATCTCACCATTAAAAGTAATCCAGTATTGCTCGTCGAACTTACACATCGGTTGATGTCCGCTTGCGCTAATGTCAATAATAGAAAGCCTGCGATGTGCTAATGCAAGATTATAATTTGCCCCGCTATTATTTATATTTACGGCAGAACAGAAAGGCAAACGAGACTGCTTTACTTCTTCCTGAGTTTCATCCGAAACACAAACTTGAAATTCAGTTTGATTAAATAGAACAAATCCCTCATCATCAGGACCACGGTGTTTAATGGCTTTGCTCATGCTTAGTATAGCCGAACGCAAATCAATAGTTGATTTACCCGTATTAACTATGCCCGCAATGCCACACATTTATTTGTTCAGTTTTAAAATATTATTGAAAGTAAAAAATTGTTCTGTAATACTTGCCTTTGTTTTTATTTTGAAAGATACAATTAAATAAAG
>CANJJP010000304.1 GCA_947474485.1 Bacteroidota bacterium
AATGAAAATAGATTAGTTGTATTAGCTACCTCATTATCAAAAGCTAATTTGCTTTCCGCCATGAAAGCAAGAAGATTTTATTCAACTGAGGATATTGATACTAAAATAAATTTTACCATTAATAATGAAATAATGGGCAGTATTATTTCAAGTAATTCTTTGCCTTCAATTAATGTTTCAGTTATAGACCCTACGGCACCTTCGAATGCAACAAAAAGTATAAAAATAATGTATGGTATTCCAGGTAGCGGAGTTTCTCCTACAACCCTTACCACGAATACAACAGGCAACTTTACCTATACTCATAGTTCAATCACTACTGGGGCCTCTTATTATTATTATTTAGACATAACGATAAATGGCAAACGAAGTATAACAGCTCCAATATGGTATACAAAAACAAATGTTGCCGCATCACCAACAATAATTGCTGGATCTATTTCTGGCTTTGGTAAACAATTACTAAATAGTACCTCAACAGAAAAATCATTTACGGTTGCTGGAACAAATTTACAAGGTAATGTGACTATTACTTGCCCACAAGGTTTTCAAATTTCAAGTACTGCTGGCAATAATTTTGGAAATTCTATCACATTAACTTCAACATCCGGAACATTAAGTACTACAAACATTTATATTCGATTCAATCCTACTGGATTAAAAATATATTCCGGAAATTCAATTTGCACTTCATTAAATGCAACTACACAAAATATTCCTGTTTCTGGTACTGCCTATATTACTGCTACTGCATGCAATAGTTATCTTTGGAATGGCACTACTTATACCACTTCAGGAGATAAAACATTTACAACTATAGGTTCCGGAGGAGTTGATTCTACTGCAACTTTATCTTTAACAATAAATTCATCTACTTCATCAACACAAAATGTATCTATTTGCAAATCCTATATATGGAATGGAACAACATATACATCAAGTGGCACATACTCTAAATCGTTCACAAATTCTTCAGGATGTGATTCTTTAGCAACAATCAATTTAACTATAAATGATACCAGTTCTTCAACTTCTTTTATTACAAATTGTTTAGCTTATACTTGGCATGGGAAAAATTATACTGCAAGTGGAACTTACGATACCATACTTAGAAATGCTGCTGGTTGTGATTCAATAGCAAGATTAATTTTAACAATTAAAGACACTAGTTCATCAACATCTTTTATTACCAATTGTGCATCTTATACTTGGAATGGAGTAACATACAACTCCAGTGGAATTTACACAAAACTATTTACAAATAATGCGGGGTGTGATTCAATAGCGAGATTAGTATTAACGATTAAAGACACTAGCTCTTCATCGTCTTTTATTACCAATTGCACCTCTTATTCATGGAACGGAGTAACTTATACCTCCAGTGGAAATTATATAAAACACTTTACCAATTCAGCCGGCTGTGATTCTGTAGCAACTTTATACCTCACTATGAGCAATTCTATTACACCAACTTTTACACAAGTCTCTCCTCTATGTACCGGTAGTACTTTCTCTTTACCATTAACTTCAAACAATGGCATTACAGGATATTGGTCTCCATCCTTTAATAATACAACTACAACTAATTATACATTTTATCCTGATAGTGGACAATGTGCTATTACCACAACAATGACCATTTCAATACTTGCAAATGCAACAATTAGTTCAGGTTCAGCAAGCAATATTTCTTCAACTAGTGTTACAATAAATGGGGTGTTGATTCAAGGATGTTCAAATATTACATCATACGGAATTGAATACAGCTTAACTAATGGATTTAGTAATGGTACTGGTACAAGAATTCAGTCATCTAATTTATCTGGCAATAATTTCACCTCAATTATTAGTGGATTAAATGCTTCTACTATTTATTATTTTATAGCTTACGCCTTTACTACAAATGGCACGATTTATGGAACTCAGTCTAGCTTTACAACGTCATCAGCTCCCGCAATTGTCACAGGAGTAGTAATAAGCCAAGTATATGGAGGGGGAGGAAATGCTTCAGCAACATACAATGCAGATTATGTAGAACTTCATAACAATAATTCAACATCTCAAGATATTTCAGGTTATAAAATAATGTACGGAAGTGCAACAGGGAATCTGGGGTCAAGCACAAGTAATATTTTTACCTTCCCTGTATCTACAACAATACCGGCTGGCGGATATATATTGCTTGCAACAACTGCTGGTACGGGACTTGCTAATCTTCCTATTTCATGTGATTATACATTTACAATAAATATGAGTGCTACAAATGCGAAAGTTGCATTTGGGACAGCTGCAATGATTGCAAATACAAATTATGCGGGCCAGCCTGTAGGCTCTATATTAGATTTTGTTGGATATGGAACGGCCAATGAATCAGAAGGAGGTTCAGCTTCGGGTGCACTAAGTATAACAAATGCTGCATTCAGAAAAAATAATGGATGTACAGAATCCAATAATAACTTATCAGATTTCTCTATAGCAACACCTAATCCTAGAAATAGTTTAAGTACCATTTATTTATGCAGTAATAATTCTGGAGTACCATCATTATCATCTACAACATTAACTTCTTTTGGAAATGTTTGTACAGATTCAATTTCATCTCCTAAAATGTTTATCATAACAGGATCAAATCTTTCAAGTGGAATAATAAAAATTGCACCATTATCAGGTTATAGGTTTTCAACAATTTTAGATGGGCCTTATTCTGATTCACTCAATTTATTTCAATCTGGAGGAAATTTCCTTGATTCAATATTTGTGAAATTTTATCCTACTACAAATGCAAATTATAATGGTAATATAACTATTTCAGGAGGGAGCGCAACACCTATAAACATTGCTACAACAGCAACTGCCTTAACTTCTATTATTCCAACATTTAATCAAATTTCAGCCATATGTAACAATCAAATATTCTCCTTACCATCTAGTTCATTAAATAACATTACAGGAACTTGGGCCCCCTCATTAAATTATTATACAACTACTAATTATACCTTCACTCCAAACAATAATCAATGTGCAACTTCAGCAATGATGACAGTTGTTGTCAATCAACCCACTTCATCAATTGCACCTAACGTTTCCGCATGTAGCTCATATACCTGGAATGGAATAAATTACACCACCAGCGGAATTAAAACTTTCACAACTACCAATGCTGTTGGTTGCGATTCTACTGTTACTTTGAATCTAACAATTAAACAACCCACATCATCAGTTGCAACTGCTGTTTCCGCATGTAGCTCATATACGTGGAATGGAAATAATTACACCACTAGCGGAATTAAAACTTTCACAACTACCAATGCTGTTGGTTGCGATTCTACTGTTACTTTGAACCTAACTATTAAACAACCCACATCATCAGTTGCAACTGCTGTTTCCGCATGTAGCTCATATACCTGGAATGGAACAAATTACACCACTAGTGGAATTAAAAATTTCACAACGACCAATGCTGCAGGTTGCGATTCTACGGTTACTTTAAATTTAACAATCAAACAACCAACTTCATCAATTGCAAATGCTGTGTCCGCATGTAGTTCATATACTTGGAATGGAACCAATTACACCACTAGCGGAATTAAAACTTTCACAACGACCAATGCTGCAGGTTGCGATTCTACGGTTACTTTAAATTTAACAATCAATCATGATACATATTCCAATCAATCAATTACTGCCTGTGACTCATATTGGTGGAATGCTGTAAAATA
>CANJJP010000305.1 GCA_947474485.1 Bacteroidota bacterium
AAATACTGCTTAGCATGATAGATTCGCTTTTTAATAGTTTATATGAAAACTTACCGAATTCATCGCGATTAATTTCTCTTATTAAATGGTTTTGCTCATCTGTAATTAATATGCGATTATAAGTAATTGTTTTGCTATCGTTCTCATCGATTCTAATAATATAATTTTGCGAAGGCAACAGGTTTTTAAAAATAAATAATCCGTTCGCATCTGTTCTTCTAGTTACAATGATTTCGCCTTTTTCATTTACTAGGAGAATGTTTATGTTAGATAAAGGTGTATTGCCATTTTCCCCGGTCATCAACTTCCCCTTCATGTCCACCTCAATTGCAGCATCTTCTACCGACATTAAACTAAAAGTCATTTGGTCGTTTTTCAATACCTGAAAAGTGAACTTTCCCTTTTCATTTTTTTCACTTTTTAAAATAGTTTCGCCTTTGCTATTTAAAACAACAAAAGATTTTATTCCACTAAGTGGTGTATTATCGTCTGCATCAAAAGCAAGTAGGTAGTTTTTATCAAAAGGTAATCTTTCAAAATTAAACTTACCATCTACATCAGTAGTTGTATTGTAAAAAACTTCACCTTTTTCATTTGTTAAATACACTTTCTTCCCCGACAATACTTGTTTGTTGTTTTCTTCAGATACAATTGTACCAGCAAAATTTACCATCACTCTTGTTTCATCAAAAATTTTGCCCAACTTAATCCTTTTTATTGTTTCATTAAAGTAAACATCCTTTACTTTAACCTCAATGTATTTGGCACTAGGAACAGCAATAGCAATTGTGAAATCGGGGTTTTTATCATTTTTAGCAAAATTTGCTTCTACTCCATTAACCGAAATGGAACCTATCAAACTTTTATCCTTTACCGAACCTTCAATAATCATAGAAGTTTGCGAAGTATAAACATTAACATACCCAGCACCATCAATGAATGGATAAGTAATTTTTACATCTGGGTTATCGCCTTCTCTATTTGCTTCGTACAATTTCTTTGTAACAAAATCTAACTTTGATTGAACGTTTTTTTCGCTTGGCATTAACGATAAACAAGTTTTATAATCATTTATAGCGTCTGTAAAATTGCCTAACTCCTGATAGCTTTCTCCACGTTTTTGAAATGCGTTTTTATTTTTAGGGTCTAACAGCACTACTTTTGTAAAATCACTTATAGCGCTTTGAAACTGGCTTGTTTTTACGTAGACCTCTGCACGTTGATAAAAACCTTCAACAAATTTATTGTTAAGTACTAAACATTTATTTAAATCACCTAAGGGATTCAAATAATCTTCTTTGCCTAAATATGCCTGACTTCTTCTATAGTAAACTAAATAATTTTTTGGTTCATGTATATCAACTGCATCAATCTCTAGCGCGTAATTATACTCAGTTATTGCATCAGAATAATCTTTCAAATTAAATAAACAAAACGCGTGATTATAGAAATAGGATTTATATTCACCTTTCACAAGTTTCTTTTCATCTAACTCGTAATTTTTTAGCAGTTTTATTGCTATTACATATTCAATATTTGCTGCGCCATAACTTTTTAAACTGTCCAAGGCTAGTGCTTTTAAGTAATGGTTTTTTGCAGAGTATTGTTCGTATTCAATCGACTTAGCGCATATATCAACTGCTTTTTGAAATTGTTTTATTCTAATATAGGACCAAGCAGTTTGTTGATATGCTTCAATGTTTTTTTTATCTTTTTCAATTAGTTCTTCGCCATACTTAATACTCTTTTCAAAATCCTCCAATTGAATTGCCACATCAATTATGCGTAAGTACAACCACTTATCCGATTTCTTGATTTGAAATGCGGCTTCATAATCCTTGAGAGATTCCTTTCTATTATTAGTTAAGCGGTAACAATTTGCTCTGTAAGTTAAGTACTTATAATTAGTTGGTTTTAGTTCAATTGCTTTGCTGTAATTTGAAGCAGCAGAGGTGTAATCCTTTTTCTTTTCATCAGCCTTCGCCAATTTTGCGAATTTTTTTGCAGATTGAGCGCTCATATTTAATGAGAATATGAAAGCAAGGAGAACAAAAGATTTAATTAGAATTTTATTCATGTTCAAATTTACTACTTATTGAGTATGTACAATAAAAAAGCATGCCCTATTACTAAGGCATGCTTTAAATATATAAAAATCAGAAGATTACTCTTCTATTTGCACCATTTTGAAAGGTACGCTAATGATTGCTTGGTAATCTTCACCAGCTTCTAACATATCCTCATCATCCTCTTCATAATGCCAGTTAATTGTAACAGCACTTCCACCTTTATGAATTGACTCTAATTTTTTGAATACATCTAAAATACACTTAGAAGAAGATGTATTAAAATATTCTAACTGAATATTAACGTTAGTTGCACCTTTTGGACTTCCTGCGTATTTTTCAAGAGAATCAACTAAAGGCTTGTAGAATTCGATTGAATTCTCAGGGATTGAACGCCCTTTAATTTCTAATACTCCAGAAGCTAAATCAAAGCTAATTGAAGGAGTTTTTGGTGTGCCGTCGATCGAGAACTTTTCCATACTGAACCTATTTATTTGTTATTTTATATTTGTGAAATTTTTATACTTAAACTAAAGAACGAAATTTTTTCATTAACATCTTGGAAGTGATACCCTAATTTTTGACCTGTTTTTCTTGCAATATCAATCATTCCTAAACCACCACCACCTTTTAACGACATTTCGCCATTATTAAGGGTTTGCTTATAGTAATCTTTTAATTCTTCTTTTGTTAATGAATTTACCTCATCTAATCTACTCTTCATTCCTGCAACATTTTCGTTTGCAATATAATTGCCAGTAACGATGTTGTAAAGATTATCTTTTTTGCCAATCATAAAAATAGCTGATCTTTTTTCTCCCGACTCAGCTGCAGTATCATCCATGTGGTGATAAAGATTTTGAAGACACTCTACAAGCACATTATAAACCTTCTTTTTCATTTTAGGTTCTTCTTGCATGTTGTCCATCTTACTCTCCATTATCTGAAGTATAGATGTTAAAAGCTCCGACGTAACATCGCCCTTAAATGAAAGGATAATATTATGCTTTTCCATTTTGTCGTAGAAATCGAATAAATCAAGCATCATACACTTTAGGGCTTTTTCTTATGAGCAAATATAATAAAATGTTTTAAACTACAAATATTATTGCATGGTGAATGTGAAAGTATTTCCATTTACAATAAAAGTAGCTACATTATCCTCTGCACCATCTCCAAAGTCAACTGTTCTCACTTTTAGGCCTTCCGGTGTAATTTCTAATGTTCCTTTTACAATATACTTGTATTTTGATCGTTTTTCCAGCGCGTTTTTAATATTTACAGTGAACGCGCGTCCTTCACGATTTTTTCCAGTTGATGTTCCAGTAATTTCAATAACATCATCCGCGGTAGTTTGAGTGTCGTAACCTGCAATCCAAGTAACTGTTTTGTCGGTTGCCCAATCGATGTTCCAGGTTCCGTTTGAACAATGTCCATCAATTACTTCGGTTCTAAATGATGAATTTGTTCCTGCTGCAAGGCGAGTAATACGCATTGAGCCTGAGTAGGTAATGCCATTTACTTTGTAATTAATCATTTGAACTGTTACTTGGCTTCCAACCGTTCCGTACTTTTTATTAAACGTGCTTTTAATTTTCCCAGAACGCGTTACTCCATCAGTCGGATCAATACAACCAACGCCCCAATCCAACG
>CANJJP010000306.1 GCA_947474485.1 Bacteroidota bacterium
GATAAGCACTCCATTGCTTACAATGAGTGACGCAGAAACTGTTACTTATTCAGTAACCGTTACTAGTAATTTAGGTTGTGTTAAAAGAGATCAAATAGTTGTTACAGCCCAGCAAGGCCCACCGCCCTTTACGGTTAGAAATGATACTTGTATGACAGCAATACCTCCTGCCCCATTGCAACTTGATGTTGAATTTCCATGTTTATCTGGAGTAAGTTGTTCCTTGAGTCCTGGGACAGCATGTACTGGCAGTAGTAATGTTATACAAGTTGGCACTAACACTGTTCCTAATTTCACAAACCCTTCACCTTTTATGGGTGTTTGGGAAGATGGTAGGGCGCAATATTTATTTAGAGCTGCAGAATTACAGGCTTTAGGACTTGGGCAAGGGATTATTAATTCAATTGCATTAAATGTTTCTTCTGTTGGTGGCCAAACTTATGCTGGGTTAACCGTAAAAATTAAATGTACTGCTACAAATGCATTTGCTAGTGCTAATGGAGCATTTGAAGCTGGAGCAACAACAGTTTATACATCTCCATTGTATGCTCCATTTGTTGGATTAAACACTTTTAATTTTACTAGTCCTTATGCTTACGATGGTGTGTCTAACTTATTAATAGAGTTTTGTTACGACAATAATGATTGGTCGGGTGGAGATGAGGTATTATCAACTGCAACTGCTTTTCAATCGAGTGTAACTTTTGATCAAGATGGGCAAGTAGGATGTACAGTTCCTAACTCAGAAACCATTTATAGCGAGAGACCAAATGTCACTTTCAATTTTTCATCTTCTGTAAACCCAGCAAATTATACTTATAACTGGTCACCTGCAATTGGCTTATCAAATCCCAATATCAAAAATCCAACGGTAACTCCACCATCTGGTTCTACAACATATACTGTAACCGTAACTACACTTAATGGCTTATGTAGTAGAAATGATTCAGTTACATTTAGTATTGGTGGAGGTGTTGCACAGATTGTTACAACTGATAGTGTCTTTTGTAATTCGGATCCTATCCAATTATTTTCACTATCACCAGTAACACCAACAGGAGGTACATGGGCACATCATATAAATGGAAGTGGTAATGGAGGTGGTGTTGTTCCTTCAGGTAACACTTCTAATTTTCACCCAGAACTTTCTGTTTTAGGAAACTCTCATGTTGTTTACACAGTTGGCCCTGCTGATTGTATGATAATGGATAGCGTATTAGTTTTAGTGTCTCAAAAAGTACCTGCTGATTTTACAACGTTTGGCCCCTTCTGCGAATACAATACGCCTGTTACTTTAAGTGCTTACGCGAATAATGCTGGTGGCACTTGGACAATAAATAATGTTCTTGCCACACAATTCGACCCACCAACATTAGGTCCTTCGGTAGCTCCTGGTTATAGTGTAAAATATAAAACAGATTTAGGAGTTGGATGCCCAGATAGCGTAACTAAATTTGTTGAAGTATTTGATGCTCCCGTAATTGATTTTAGTGCAGATACTTTAGTTGGTTGTTTGCCAAGTGTTCCAGTATTTTTTACAAGTACTGTTTCAACCCCTGCTAGTCCAACTTCATACAATTGGTCGTTTGGAAATTCATCAACAACAAGTTTAGCAAATCCTGTTCATATCTACACCCAAGCGGGTATATTCACTGTTTCATTAACTTATACTGATATTAATGGTTGTGTTGATACTGAAACTAAAGCAGGATATATAACTATAAATAGTGTTCCTGAACCATCATTCATCTTCGAACCTTCAAATCCAACTTCTCTTGAGCCACACGTTGACTTCCTAAACACAACACCCAATGGTGCGGGCCTTATTTATTTATGGAACATTGCAAACTTAGATAGTTCAAATTTCTTTAATATTTCTTATGATTTTCCAGGTGAAGGCGAATATAATGTAACACTAAGTGCAACAACTGTAAGTGGTTGTTTTGCAGAAGTAACACGCATCGTAATTATAGACCCTGATTTCGCGTTTTATGTACCAGGCTCATTTACTCCAAATGGCGATGGAGTTAATGATGAGTTTTTACCAAAAAGTTCTGGCGTTTATGTCGACGATTATTCTATGGCAATATATGATAGATGGGGTGAGCGTGTTTTCCTTACAAATAATTTAAATGAAGGCTGGAAAGGTTCATTTAGCAATAACAATAATACAATAAAAGAAAGTGAACTTTACATTTATAAGATTATTTACAAGGATGCATTTTTAAAACAACGCTCCGTAACAGGACATGTTAACTTGGTTAGATAAATCTAAAAATCGGCTTACAAATTTTGTAAGCCGATTTTTTTTATCCCTTATAAAACTTACATTTGCCACTCAAAAAAATTGAATTTATGAAAGCTACAGCATTATCAAATAAACACATTTCATTAGGTGCTAAAATGGTTGAATTTGCAGGTTATAATATGCCCGTTTCTTATTCAGGCCTAAACGACGAACATCATACAGTTAGAAACGCAGTTGGTGTGTTTGACGTAAGTCACATGGGTGAGTTTATTTTAAAAGGTGATGAAGCGCTGGAATTAATTCAAGCAGTTACAAGTAACGATGCATCCGCATTATTTGATGGTAAAGCACAATACTCTTGTCTACCAAACGGTAAAGGTGGAATAGTTGATGATTTAATCGTTTATAAAATCGACGAGAAAACGTATATGTTAGTGGTAAATGCTTCTAACATCCAAAAAGATTGGGATTGGATTAGCAAACACAATACTCATGGTGTTGACATGAAAGACATTTCAGATAGAACTTCTCTACTTGCCATTCAAGGTCCGAAAGCGGTTGCAACATTGCAAAAATTAACTTCCATTAATTTATCTGAAATTCCTTATTACGAATTTAGAAAAGCAACATTTAATGGAATTGAAAATGTTGTTATCTCCAACACAGGATACACAGGAGCAGGTGGATTTGAATTGTATTTTGATAATCAACATGCGGAAAAACTGTGGGATGATATTTTTACAGCAGGTGAAGAGTTTGGAATTAAACCAATTGGTTTAGGTGCACGTGATACTTTGCGTTTAGAAATGGGTTTCTGTTTATATGGAAACGACATCGACGATTCTACTTCACCTTTAGAAGCAGGTTTAGGTTGGATAACAAAATTCACTAAAGATTTTACTGATAAAGACTTTATGCTTAATTTAAAAGAGCAAGGTTTACAACGTAAATTAGTTGGTTTTGAAATGATTGATAGAGGTATTCCTCGTCATGATTACGAAATTTGTGATGCAAGCGGGTCAGTTATTGGTAAAGTAACATCAGGAACACAATCACCAAGTTTAAACAAAGCTATTGGAATGGGATATGTTACAACAGCTCATTCAAAAGTAGATTCGGAAATTTATGTGAAAATTAGAGATAAGGCAATTAAGGCAAAAGTTGTTAAAATTCCATTTCTGAAGCAATAATTACAATCGCTAAAACAATTATTTCTGGAAAATCCTTAATTTAGGGCTACGAATGAATAAGCAATTAACATATGCCTGCTTTTTTTTACTTTTAGGTTTTTTTTCTGCGCTTGCAGCAAAAGCATCATCTCATTTAATTATCAGTTCACCTGGTCATGATGACCCAACACCTAAATTAAAGGTAGGTAAACTTATCACTAATAAATCTACCGAGAAAAAAACATTTGTTGCACAAGGTAAATTAATTGATGATAAAACGAAAAAGCCAATAACAGGAGC
>CANJJP010000307.1 GCA_947474485.1 Bacteroidota bacterium
CATCAAATAAACCCCAAACCATAAACCCCCAACCCAAAACCTGCACCCATTCCCACCCCAAACTAATTCATCCTCGACGTTAACTCAGCTTGTTCGACAAAAAGCAAAAAAAGTATCATCAATGCTTGTTTTATTACGTTTTGCTTAATATATTTGTTATCAGTTGAACATATAAAAAACTACTTATGTCAGAAGAATTAGAAAAAAACGAACAGGGAGATTTGTACGCCAAATCGATTAGAGCAGGTAAGAGAACATATTTTTTTGACGTGAAGTCAACTAAGGGTGGCGATTATTACTTAACAATTACAGAAAGTAAGAAGCGTTTCGGGCCAGATGGGAAATTCTTTTTCGAAAAACATAAGATATTTTTATACAAAGAGGATTTCGAGAAATTCTCTGATGGATTAGTTGAAGCAATTGATTTTATTAAAAATAATTCCCCTGTTGTTGAAACAGTAGAACAATCTAGCGATATTTCATTCGAGGATCTTGGCCAGTAAATTAAGGTGATTTCGATTTCAGTAAGCAACTACAGTCCAAGCTGTCATGTTTTATTTTCACAAATGTATAACAACGTATATTCAATCTAAAAAAATGTTGACATGTATTTTTTAAAGCCTCTGTGTTACATGGTAATATTGATTTTGTGAAAATTACAAAAACGCAATGTTAATAATTTTGACAAATAGAAGTAATAAAAAAAACTCCGTCACATTTAAGTAACGGAGTTATAAGTGTTATTGTTATGATTTTAATAGAAAAAATTACTATTTCAAATTCAACAACTCTCTGTACTTAGGTAAAGGCCACATTGCATCATCTACCATTAACTCCAGCTTATCTGCATGATAGCGAATAGTATCAAAATATGGTTTTACTTTATCGCAATATGCGTGAGCTTGTTTTTTAGTGTTGTCTAAGTTGTTTGCTTTTTTGCGCTCTTCAATCATTTTGTATGTGTCGCCGTTTATTACTGCAATGTGCTCAGAGATTTCTTTAATCATTTCAATTTGCGCGTCAGCAGTTTTTTTGAAATCAGCAGCACTCATAAATGTTTTCATTCCAGCAACATTGTCCACCAACATTTTTTGGTACTGAATAGCTGCAGGTACAATTTGATTGGTAACGATATCACCAATAATTCTTGATTCAATCTGAATTTTTTTAGTGTATGTTTCTAAAGCAATTTCATAACGCGCTTCTTGCTCACGATGAGAAAGAATGTTCATGTGCTCAAATAAATGCAAAGTTTTTTTAGTAACGTATGCTTCCAGAGCAGAAGGTGTAGTAGCAATGTTGTTTAAGCCACGTTTCTTCGCTTCTTTTTTCCACTCTTCACCATAACCGTTTCCTTCAAAACGAATAATTTTAGAATCAACAATGTATTTTTTTAAAACTAAAAGAATCGCTTCATCCTTCTCAACTTTCTTAGCAATTAATTTTTCTACATCATCTTTAAATTTCACTAATTGCTCAGCCATGATTGTGTTCAAAACAGTCATTGGACCAGAACAGTTTGCAGAAGAACCAACTGCACGGAACTCAAATTTATTTCCTGTAAATGCAAAAGGTGAAGTTCTGTTTCTATCTGTATTATCCAACATGATATCAGGAATTTTACCAATACCAAGTTTTAATGCTGTTTTTTCTTCCGGACTTAATTTCCCTCCGTGTACACTTTTTTCAATTTCATCTAACACCTTATTCAATTGCTCTCCTAAGAAAACAGACATGATTGCTGGCGGAGCTTCGTTAGCACCTAAACGGTGATCGTTATTTGCAGAAGCGATACAAGCACGCATTAAATCTGCATGTTCGTGAACTGCTTTAATTGTATTAACAAAAAATGTAAGGAACATTAAATTCGTCTTAGGAGTTTTTCCTGGACTCAATAAATTTTTCCCCGTGCTTGTTGCTAAACTCCAATTGTTATGTTTACCACTTCCATTAACACCAGCAAATGGTTTTTCGTGTAACAATACCCTTAAGTTATGACGTATAGCTACTTTTTCCATTACATCCATTAGTAATTGATTGTGATCAACAGCTAAGTTTACTTCTTCAAAAACAGGAGCACACTCAAACTGACCTGGTGCAACTTCGTTGTGACGAGTACGAACAGGTATGCCTAATAAATGACACTCATATTCAAAATCGCGCATGTAAGCTGTAACTCTCTCTGGAATTGAACCCCAGTAATGATCTTCGAGTTGTTGACCTTTTGCTGCAGAAGCTCCGACTAATGTTCTTCCAGTTTGTTGTAAATCGTAACGACATGCGTGTAAAGATGCGTCCACAACAAAGTATTCTTGTTCCCAACCTAATGTTGCAATTACCTTAGTAACGTTCTTGTCAAAGTATTGGCAAACCTCAGTTGCAGCTTTATCTAAAGCGCTTAATGATTTTACTAAAGGAGTTTTAAAATCTAAAGCTTCACCTGTATATGAAACGAAGATTGTGGGAATACATAATGTTCTATCAAAGATAAAAGCTGGAGATGTTGGGTCCCAACCTGTGTAACCACGTGCTTCAAATGTATTACGAATTCCACCATTAGGGAAAGAAGATGCATCTGGTTCTTGTTGCGCTAATTGACTTCCGCTAAAACGTTCGATTGCTCTACCATTATCAGTTGGTTCAAAAAAACCATCATGTTTTTCAGCAGTTGTGCCGGTTAATGGCTGAAACCAGTGTGTATAATGAGTTGCGCCTTTGTCTATTGCCCATGATTTCATACAAGCTGCAACTTGGTCAGCTATTTTTCTGTCAAGTGAAGAACCTTTTTCCATGGCATCTTGTACCATTTTAAATGCTTCTTCAGAAAGATATTCTTTCATTGCATCGTACCCAAATACATTGGATCCGTAATAAGAAGAAACTTGTTTTCCTGTGTTATTAAACTCCATTGGTTTGCGTTTCATTACTTCCTGAAGCGCTAAAAGACGACGATTGCTCATGAGTTTTTGATTTTTTTGGCAAATGTAATCAAAAATTGAGGTGTGAATTCAAAATTTATTAACTTTTTTTGAAGATACCCCCCTAAAAAAACGATTTATTTTTTTTTAAATTGGTTTTTTGGAATTTAGGATGGAAAAATAGGGGGGTATTGTATTAAATAGTTACAATTTCAGGTTCTTTACCTGGTTTTGCATAACTTAATCTGCTTAATCGCTTTGTTGTATGATAGCTGTCTAGTCCGCTGCAAGTTATGGTTCCAGCTTTTTCAAGATCAATAAAACCATCTTCACTTACACAGTTTTCAGGAATAGTGATGTGGTTTATTTTACCAATAATCATAACTGTTCCGTTAGCTTCAATATCTATTTTTTGACGGAAACTTGCTGTAATTTGTATCGAACTTTCTTTAACAAAGGGGGCATAAATGCCTGGTTTGTTTTCTTCTGTAAGTTGTGTAGCATCAAATTCAGAAACATCTGAAGGATAACGTGCAGAAGTTTGATGTGCTTGTTTGTAGAAATCTTCTTTTACATGATTTACTGTAAAGACTCCTGTTTCTAAAATATTTGAGAGTGTATGTCGCTCAACCGAATCAGGGCGAATGATAATACCAAACAAAGGAGGATTTGCACCTAAATGAAAAAACGAATTAAATATGGCTAAATTACTTTTTCCTTCTTTGTTTCGTGTGCCAATAAGCACAAGGCTTTTAAAGCCTCCTAATGAATTTATTAAAGTTGTTCTATAACG
>CANJJP010000308.1 GCA_947474485.1 Bacteroidota bacterium
AAGCTTATTCTAAATTAGAACAAGAATTTGAGCGTGAACCAACAGCTGATGAAATTGCTGAGTTATTAGATTTACCAATTGATAAAGTTTCTGATACCATGAAAGTATCTGGTCGCCATGTAAGTATGGATGCGCCATTTGCTAACGGTGAAGAAAGTTCATTATTAGATGTATTAGTAAATCATGATTCATTGAAAGCGGATGCAGGTTTAATTATGGAATCTTTATCAAAAGAAATTGATAGAGCATTATCAACATTAACAGAAAGAGAAAGAGATGTTGTTAAATTATTTTTCGGAATTGGTTTAAACCACGGTTTAACTTTAGAAGAAATTGGCGATAAATTTGATTTAACTCGTGAACGCGTTCGTCAGATTAAAGAAAAAGCTATTCGTCGTTTACGTCATAGCTCAAGAAGTAAATTACTTCAACAATACTTAGGATAATCTTTTAGATTATTTTGACCAATTAAAGCAAACATCTACAAGGTGTTTGCTTTTTTTATGCAATATGATTTTTCCATAAATATTTCGATTAAACTTAGTTAACTTCTTGTGAAATGTATGTTTATGTGTTTTTTTATTTGAAGACAAAACGAAAGAACGTGATGAGAGGTTAATAGACATATCAAAACCTTTTCTGCTGCTATTCGCATCAAGATTTATTTGCTTGCTTGTATTACTGCTTTGCTGTTCAATATCGTTTCCAATATTATTGTCAAAGAAATTAATTTGTTGTTGTTGATGTGCTGCTAAATCAAATTCGTTGTTATTATTGTCGACCATTTGATTAGCGGTGTTAGTTAAGATATTACTTTGAATATATTGGGCGGGAGTATTAATATTATTTTGAGTAAATACATTTACCTGTTGTTGCTGTGAAAATATAGCCAAGTATACTACATTAAAAAACATAAAATAAATTGAATTCATAGATTTAAGATTTGTCCAAATATCAAAAGATAAACTCCAACCTAAATAATATAGGTGTTAACGAAACTTAAAAACAGTTGCGTTTAACGAACTTTAAGAAATCTCAATATTTCAAATAAGTCAAAACGCATTGAAATTTGGAAAATTACTGTAGAATGGAAGATTTATTTAAAAATTAGCCTATTATATTATGAGCGGCGAAAAATCAATGTATAATTGATTTATATTTATCGTAAACTAAATCAAACACACATGAAATTTATTACTTATTCTTTAGTAGGATTAATGTCGATAGCGCAGTTCACTTCATCTGCACAAGGGCAATTATCACAACCATTAAAGGCTAGAAAGCAATTTATAATGCCATCTAATCTTACGATTAATGATTATGCGACAAAAACCATTGTATTTAAAGTAAAGCCTCAATATAGAGGTCTTACTAGTAATACTAAGATCAATAATGCTTTATTAGATCAAGTATTGGCATATGTAGGACTTAATTCTTTGAGTAAAAAATTTCCAAATCATACACCGCCAGAAAAACCGAAAAATGAATTAGGACAAGCGTATGCTGATTTGTCTTTAATATATGAATTAAAGTATACAAACAATATAGCATTAGAAGACGCTATTAACCAAGTTTTAGCTACTAATCTAGTGGAATTTGCAGAGCCTCATTATAATTATAAAATGCATAATGTTACTCCAAATGATCCATCAATTAGTAATCAAAGTGGATTCTTAACACGTATTAGAGCATATGCTGCTTGGGATTTAGCATTAGGCGGGTCTCAAGGAACTGCATCAGTAGTTATTGGTATTGTAGATTCGGGTACTGATATTGATCACCCAGACTTAGTGAATCAGTTCGCACATAATACTGCAGATCCAATTAATGGCGTGGATGATGATGGAGATGGTTATATCGACAACTACACTGGCTATGACTTAGCTGGTGCAGACTTCAACACAGTTGTAGGTGATAATAATGCAAATATAACGGGAAGCAATCAAACCCACGGCTCTCACGTTTCGGGATGTGCATCGGCACAAACAAACAATAACGTTGGCGTTGCAGGCATTGGCTGGAATTGCAAATTGCTTCCTGTTAAATGTGGTGCTGATAATGATACAAGAGGGCCAGGTGGTGAAGGCTATATTATCACTGGTTACGAAGGCATTACATATGCAGCTGACCATGGTGCAAAAATCA
This sequence comes from Bacteroidota bacterium, assembly GCA_947474485.1. Lineage (GTDB taxonomy): Bacteria > Bacteroidota > Bacteroidia > B-17B0 > Aurantibacillaceae > JADJDM01. Next base: position 2,146 of record CANJJP010000308.1, read on the forward strand.
TTAACTGTTCTTGGGGTGGCACTGGTGGCGGTGTTTACGGTCAAACGATTGTTGATTATGCTACTATAAATAAAAATTGTTTAGTGGTAGCTTCTGCAGGTAATGATGGTACTGAAGTAACTGGGTATCCAGCTTCTTTTAATTATGTATTATCTGTCGCTGCAACCAAATCGACAAGCGATACACGCGCTACATTTACTACTTTTAATTATGATGTAGACATTAGTACTCCAGGAGAAAATATTTATTCAACCTACTGGAACAACACTTATAGTAATTTAAGTGGTACATCCATGTCTTCTCCAATTACAGCTGGTGGCGCAGGTTTAGTTCAATCAAAATATAACTATACAAATGCTTTGCAAATCGGACAACGTTTAAAACAAACTTCTGATTATCATTATTCATCAGGCCCAAATATTTCTGGAATTGGAAATACCGCTATTCAAGTGCAAAATAAGTTAGGAAAAGGTCGTATGAATTTACAACGTGCATTAACAGACCCTGCTGGACCATCTGTTGTTTTTGCTAATCGTCAAATTACTGACCACAACGATAACGCTATTGTTGTTGGTGATAGTTTATTTATTACGGGAGATTTTATAAACTACCTTGCTCCTACTACTAATTTAACTGCAACAATTACGGCAATAACAAATGCTACTTGTGTTACAACTATCGATAATAGTTCAACTCTTGGAGTAGTTAACACTCTTTCAACAGTTAACAATAATGCTGATCCTTTTAAATTTAAAATTAACCCAGGTACACCTGATAATACAGCAATTACATTTAAAGTTACCGTTTTTGACGGTACGTACAATGATAATTACTTTTTTGATGTGATTGTAAACGTAGATTATATAAACATCGCTATTAACGACGTCGCAACAACAATTACCAGTAAAGGAAAAATTGGCTATAATGTTGATGGTCAATTACAAGGTTTAGGTTTTACTTATTTTGGTAACAACTTATTATATGAAGCATCAGTAATGTTTGGTTCATCTAGCACAGCCGTTTCCGACGCCTTTAGAGGTTCAACTGCCGGTGCTGCTGACGCTGATTTTCAAACTGTCATAAAAGCAAATAAAACTGTACCCGGCGTGTTTTCTGAATTTGATGTACACGGAAAATTTAATGATGGCGTTGCGACTCCCGTACAAAATTTATTAGTATCTCATAGCGCATATGCATGGACTACACCAGGTAACAGAAAATACGTGATTGTAGAATATGTTATGAAAAATAGTGGCACCACGCCTATCAATACATTATATGCAGGTATCGCTGCCGATTGGGATATCGATGCGTCTACAGCTAGTGCAAACAAATCTGACTTTGATGCAGCTACTAAAATGGGATATGTTTACTCTACTGCTACAGGAGGTAAATTTGCTGGGATTAAATTATTAACGAATACTGCACCTCCTGTTTGTTACAATATCGATAATACCGCTGGAGGTGGCGGCGGTGTTGATATTAACGATGCTGCTAATTACTATGGAACTGCTGATAAATATACTACCCTATCTACAAACAGATATATCGCTGGTTTAACTGG
>CANJJP010000309.1 GCA_947474485.1 Bacteroidota bacterium
ATAACGTTTTGGAGCTTTGCCTAGTGCGGTTTGAAACATTTTCTTACCGAAATATTACTGACAAAGATACTATGTTTGTTGCCATTTGCAAAGCGAAAATAATTGTCTTTCGCGGAGCGACCGCTTTTGCAAATGCTTTGTTGTCCGCCCGCATTAGGCAAAGGTGCTGTTATGTTTTAGTGCACCCTACACATTTTAAACACAGGTACGTGTCTGCATACTTATTAATAAATGCTTTAATGCGACAATAGCGCAATAAGATATTTAATCCCAATACGAACCAATTAATAAATCTCCAAAAGTCATAGCTTTACCATGAAAACGGTGAGAATCTGTCGTGACCCATTCTAAAGTATATATTCCTGGATTAGATTGCGAAATTGTAAGTGTTGATTCAACTACAATTACTGATTGCTCTATCCAAGTGGAAATATATTGGCCTTCAAATTTGTGTTCTCCACCAGTATTCGCAATTAATTTACATGCTTCAGGATAAAAAGTATCTGCGCTATTGTCTAACCATTTTGCTGTGAGACAGCCATCGCCATCATCTCTAAATACAAATGCTCCAATTGTTGGCATATTGTTTTATTCTTTAATTATTTTCTTAGTAACTGAACCAATTTTGATGAAATAAAAACCACTTGAGTGATTACTTAAATCAATTATTAATTTATCCTTATCAATTATTGAACTGTAAACAATTGAGCCCAAGGAATTATAAATTTGAATAAGTTGATTTGCATTATTTGAATGTACAGTTATTTGGTTGCTGAATGGGTTAGGAAAAACACTTATGTAATTGTTATTTGATAATAGATTTATGCCTGTACATAATGATATTGATTGAGTAATAGTTGTTAAGTTTGAACAGCCATTTGAATCTGTGCCATCAACAGTATATGTTGTTTGCACTGTTGGACTTACTGCAATAGTTGAAGTATTTGCGTTTGTACTCCAAGTGTATGTAGTTGCACCAGTTACTGATAAAGAAGCTGTTTGACCAGTACACAATAAAGTGTTATTAGTAATTGCTGATAATATTGGTAACTGATTAACAGTAATGCTTTTGGTTGTTTTTACTTTACAACCATCATTTGCTAAACCAGTAACGGTATATGTTTGTGTAATAGAAGGAGTAAATGATACACCACTTGTAATGCCACCAGTCCAAGTATATGAAGATGCTCCGCTACTGGTAAGAGTAAGAGAATCCCCTAAACACACGCTGTTTTTTGTTGAATTTATTATTACTGTTGGCGCAACACAAGTTACTTTTCTTATTCGGTTATTATTTAAATCAGCGATATATGCATTACCATAATAATCAAAAGCAATACCAGTTGGGCTATTTAGTTGCGCATTTGTAGCAAGACCAGTATCTCCGCTATAACCTAAAGTACCGATACCTGCCATAGTAGAAATAATACCTGTTGTATTTACTTTTCTAACAGCTCCATTATTTGTGTCTCCAATATATATGTTGCCAGCTTCATCTATACCGATACCATAATGTGAGGATAATTGCGCACTTGTCGCCATACCTCCATCTCCACTATAGCCTGTAACGCCAGTCCCTGCAAAAGTAGTAATAATGCCATTTACGGCCACTTTTCTAACTCGCTTATTGTTTCTATCTGCAATATAAACATTACCAATTGTGTCAATAGCTACACCACATGGTAGATTTAACATTGCACTTGTTGCGGCAGCACCATCTCCTGAAAAACCATTAGAACCTGTGCCTGCTATTGTAGTAATTATGCCCGATGTATTTATTTTTCTAATACGGTGATTTTGTCCATCGGAAAAATAAATATTACCAGATTTATCAAGAGTTAAACCCCAAGGGTTGCTTAATTTAGCTGCAGTTGCAGCCCCACCGTCTCCTGTAAAGCCACCCGCACCTCCAATACCTGCAATTGTTGTAATGATACCTGTCGTAGTTACTTTTCTAATTCTATTATTACTATTGTCTGCAATATATACATTGCCCAATGCGTCAACAGCAACGCCTGTCGGCCCAGCTAGTTTAGCGCTCGTCGCAGCAGCTCCGTCACCACTATACCCTTGAACTCCTGTCCCTGCAAAAGTTGTAATAATACCACTAGTGTTTACTTTTCTAATTTTATTATTTGACATATCAGCTATGTAGAGATTACCTAATGCGTCAATGGCGACACCGTAAGGAATATTCAATTGAGCACTAATAGCCGCGCTGCCGTCTCCGGCTGCGCCAGCAACACCATTGCCCGCAATGGTGTTGATTATTTGTGCTTTTGAATTTAGCGAGAATAAGATTGCAAACGCCATTAAGACGTTTATTTTGTAAATTTTCTTCATTACGGTTTATTAAAGGTTATAGTAAAAATACATAATATTAATTAGTCTGACGTAAAACATTGTTTAGAACAATTAATTTTCTACGGAGATTTTCGGGTGCATTAAACATAACGTTTTCGCGGCTTGCTTCGGCCGAATTGGAACCGTTGTCTACCGAAATGTTTAAATAAAGATACCATGTTGCTAGGCAATTGCAAAGAAAAAATTAAAAAAGTTTCTACCGCTTTTGCAATTGCTTTGATGTCTGCAAGGCTGGAGCAAGCCGTGTGTTAGCTGACTGGTGGCGACACATAGTATAACTTTCGCGTCATGAAAAATTCATTTAATGTCTGCTTCAACAAGGTCAAAACAAATTTTTGAATTGTTGATATTACTGTATACAAGTTTTACAAAACCATACTTTGAATTATAATAACTTTTAAGGTTTGTTTCCATAAATGTGTCATCATACTTTGAAGTAGCTGTTCCATATATTACTTTACAATTTACATTTCCAAAAGGTGTATTTATTAATTCATCTTTCATTCTTGTATAGTTATATTTGATGTTTAGATTATCTTTTTTTTCACTATGAATCCATCGCTGGTCCAAATAAAAGCCTCCTACTTCTAGATTCCATGACCATGAATCGATTGATTCGTCTAAATTGTAAAACGGGAATGGGCTTAGTTCTAAAATCATAAAACTATAATTTCTAGGAGGATGTATCCAGAGATTTTTTTTGTTATCAATTACACCCGTTCTTTCTATACTGTTATAAAAGTCTTTAAAAAGAGTGTCCTCTATTTTTCCATTTACGTAATAATAGCTAAAAACCGTTTGTGTATAGGTGCTATCGAATGTTGAAAACATTTTCAAGTTGTCATCAACTACAATTTTTATTTTGTCAATTACACTTTCTGTCGGATTTTCATATTTAGTAAGATTCATTGGATTATCAAACGACCAATCCTTTTTCAATAGAAATTTCTTTTTTATACCAGTATTGTCTAAATAATAGTAGTCATAAATAAAAGTGCTGTTAAGTTTGTATGAAATGTTGTCACGAGAATATCTGTGTGATGATGTGTCTAAATTATTTGGTTTTTCGATGTAAATACCGTCGTCAAAGAGAAGTTCTTGAGAGAATAATTGCCCTACAAATATTAAGATTATGTGAATAAATAGAATCTTTTTCAAAATATTTTTGTCTACGAAGTTATTCCGCCACTTGCAGCTAACGGTTTGCAGCTACAAGAAGTTGGCTATTTCGGAGACGAAAACGGTCTGCCACCACTGAACTTGATACGAAGCACAAAACTTCATTTAACCACTGAACCGCCAATTTCTTGTAGGTGCTGTTAGTAGTTAGGCCGCTGTACACAA
>CANJJP010000310.1 GCA_947474485.1 Bacteroidota bacterium
AATAGTCGGCCTCCTTTTTTCTCTTGCACAAAACGATAGCCACCGTGCACTGAAAATTTCATAGGTAATTTTGTAGAACCATCCACGATACTCGTATTTGGTGAGTTAATATGCAGCGCCGAAATACCTGCCCAGTATTCGGTTGAATTTAGGAGTACTCCTGCATTTATATCAACATATCCAGAACGAGGAACAATACTATTTACATCTTTAGATACTTTAGATGGATTAGGTGTTAGTTGGTCATTAAATACTAGTTTGGTATAATCAATAGTTTTTGAAACATAATTAAATTGCATCCCACCTCTCAGTTCTCTAAATTTATCAAGTTTAACATGGTAGGCATAGGAAACGCCTGCACTTGTTGTTGTAAATTTAGAACTGCCAGCTACATCTCTCCATAATTGAAAACCTAATCCACTATTTACATCTGCTAAATTATAATCATAAGAAGCACTGAATGTTTGAAACGCTTTGCTTAATCCTAACCATTGGTTTCTATAGTTGCCTATAAAACGATGCTCATAGGTAACACCTGTGTATGCTGGATTTAAATAAATTGGATTTGCATAAAATTGTGTAAACTGAGGATCCTGAGCTTGCATTTTAAAACACAAACTAAAAATAATTAAGAGTATATGTATTACTTTTTTTATCACTTTTTCTTTAGTACAATTTTTACTTCAGCAATTTCCTCCTCATCCATACTGTCTTCAATCATAGGGGTTAATTTAATTATGTCAGATTCATAACCTATTGCATCAGTTACTAGTTTGTAGCTGTAAAATGGATTGATAACAAAAACAAATTTACCTGTAGCGTTGGAAGGATTAAAAACACCTTCAACTTTATTTGTTTCCGTGTTAATTAAAGTAATTTTTGATCCAAGTGGTATGATTAATTCTTCGGTTGATATTGTTCCCTTTCTTACTTTTAAATCTGATTCACTATATCTCTTATCAATAAAATAAATATCTTCACTTTCATAGCCAATTTCGTTTGGGTGTTCATTTAAAGAAGAATAATAACCATGTTTACCATCTGGACTTAATACAAAGAAAATATCATCACCTACACTATTAATTGGATATCCCAAATTTTCGGGTTTAGTGAATTTCCCATCTAAGGTTATTTTAGTTTCGAATACATCATATTCACCCATTGTTTCATGACCCTTTGAGCTAAAGAAAAGTGTTTTTCCATCGACATGGAAAAAAGGTGCATCTTCATCTTGGGCAGTATTAATTTGCGGACCTAAATTCCAAGGCTTGCTCCATTTACCATTTGGAAGTTTTACAACTCTGTAAATATCTCTCCCACCATAACCTCCTGGCCTATCACTTGAAAAATAGATGATATTGTTTTCAAGATAAAATGTTGCAGAAAATTCACGAGCTTCCGAATTAATTTCAGTTCCAAATTTCACCATTTCTCCCCAACCTGTTAATGTTGCTTCTGAATGATATAAGTGTCCTGTTAAGCCATCAGGACTTGTTCTATAAACAATCATTTGCTGTAAATCAGCAGATATAGCAACGCAAGCGTCGTGTGTTTCTGAATTTATTGGATCACCAATATTTTTTGGAGCTTGCCATATTCCATTTTTAACTTCGGAGCAATAAACATCTTCATAATATTTACCCCAAACATCCTTTTTATTTCCTACACCACCAGGTCGACGAGATGTAAAATACATAGTTTTCTCATCGGTAGAAACTAGCGGTACATATTCATCAAATTGAGTATTTATTGCGTTGCCTATATTTTTCAAAGATGCTTTATGAGGGTGTGTTATCATATCTTCTGCACGTTTCGAAATGGAAATGAGTCTATCTACTTCTAAATCGTTAACAGCTCTTTTGTTTGAAGGATGTTTTTTATATTGCTCAAAATGTTCAATTGCACTTTTAAATTCATGTGTTAAATGATATAGTTTTCCTTCATAAAATTGTGCTTCTGGATTAGTGCTTTTATCTGCTTTTTTTAAATAGTATAAAACCGAATCAGGAAGTTCTCTAAGCTTGTATTTACAAATAGCTAAATTTAAATTTAACTCAGTGTTTGTTGAATCAAATTTCCAAACGGCTAAATATTTCATTTCAGCATTTTTGAAATCGTCTGTTTCAAACATTTCATCAGCCTCTTTTATTGCTTTTTTTACAGATTTTGCATCTTGAGCTTTATTGCTTAAGAAAACAAGTGTGAATGCAATTAATAGTAGTAATTTTTTTTTCATTTTACGGTCTTAATAATAAAAGGTCTCCTGCTTTATTTATATTCTTATTGTCAACTGTTGTAGCTTTAATTTTCCATATATAAACATCTTGTGTACACAATTTCCCTCTGTAATATCCGTCCCAACCAATTTTTGTGTCTTTTGATTCAAATAATAATTCGCCCCATCTACTATAAATACTTAATTCATAATTTTTAATTCCTCTTACAATAGGATGAAAAATATCATTGTTAGTAGCGAATTGATCAAAAGTACCATCTTCACTTGCTCCATTTGGATTAGGTGTAAAGGCATTTGGAACTTCAAAGCTACTTTTTTCTTCTACTTTAATCAGGGGCGTAAAACTAAAGGTGTCTCTACAACCATTTGAATTGGTTAAAAACAAGGTGATTTCATATTCTCCTGCTTCTGTATAAATATGGCTTGGTGCACTTACTGTTTCTAATGCAGTTCCATCACCAAAATCATAAATATAAGTTAAGGCAGTTGCATCCGGACTTTGACTGATGTTGGTGATAAATACAGGGTCAATAGTTGCATTAACGGTTGTTGGGTTTGCTATAAATGCAGCTTGAGGTAAATCAAATACATTAACACTATCAATTCCAACAATAGTGTCGCTACCACCATCACCACTTACGATTAGTGTTACATCATAAATGCCAGCTGTAAAATAAGTATGGGTTGGATTTTGCAGGTTGGATGTATTTCCATCTCCAAATTTCCACAAATAAAAGTTTTCGTATTGAGATTGACTTTCAAAATTTACAGTTAATGCTCGGCACCCTTCTTTAGTACCTTTAAAATTTGCTATAGGAATCGGAGCTATGATTCTAATGGTATCCATTAAACTATCGCTACAATAAGCACTACTCATTACTAATTTGATTATATAGTTACCCCAAGTTGAATAGGTATGACCTGTTTCAAAAGTTGTGGTACTTGTTTGTCCATCTCCAAAACTCCAATTACTATTAAATGAACTTGCATTTGGTGTTGTATTATTCAAATTAACGGAAGTGGATGGATAGAATTGCAATATTGGGGTAGCTGTAAAATTAACTAATGGAGTTGGGAAAATTGCATAAGTATGCGTGTAGGTGGCTGCACAACCATTTGTTGATGTTGCAGTCAATATAACTGTTGAATGTGTTGTTCCTGGACCAGGGTTATTATAAACATGTGAAGGTGTTGTTTGTGTTGAAAAAGTACCATCGCCTAAATCCCAATTGTAATTTGCTGCTCCTTGCGAAAAGTTGTTGAATTGAATATTGACTGGAGAACAAATTGGTGTATCAGCATCAAAGTTTGCAACAATCATAGGATAAACAGTTACAGGTAATGAAATGCTATCTTTACATCCATAAATGTTTTCTACCACTAGCTTTACGTTGTTTATTAAGGATTGGGAAGTTGATGTATTATCAAATAAATGATTAGGATTAAATGCGTTTGTTGTTGTAGTTCC
>CANJJP010000311.1 GCA_947474485.1 Bacteroidota bacterium
GGACTTACAGCAGACGAATTAGGAATTGAAAAGAAAACCTTTGATAAGGCACGTAAATCAATGTTATATTGGTCGATGGGCAGCATGTCTATTTTCTTCTCAGGATTTTGCAGTTATTATATGGTAATGAATGGCAACAGCAATTGGCTTGTTTTTGAGTTGCCTGATATATTCTACATTTCAACTGCAGTAATTATAGCAAGCAGTTTAACCATGTTTATGGCTCAAAATGCAGTCAAAAAAAATAATTATGGGCAGGTAAAAATTGGCCTTTTAATAACACTTATTTTAGGAGTCGCATTTTCTGTTTTGCAATTTAAAGCTTGGAACTTTTTAATAGCAAACAACATCTTTTTTTCAGGAAAAGGCTCAAATATATCTGGATCAATACTTTACGTAATTACTTTTTTACACTTTTTACATATAGCTGCTGGGATTATAACACTTTTAGTAAGTTTATTCAAGGCGAACAAAAAGCGCTATTCATCGGACAGTTATTTAGGTTTAAGCTTAACGGCAATATTTTGGCATTTTCTTGATATTTTATGGGTGGTTTTATTTCTTTTTTTGGCATTAAATCGCTAAACTTGCAGTCAAATTTTAACACTAACAATTTTTAACAATTTCTATGAGTCACGCAGTAGCAAATGTAGATGAAAAAGAAGCTTGGAATGGTGGTCAGTCGCCTTTCCGTATGAGCTATGGAAAGATGATGATGTGGTTTTTCCTTGTATCGGATGCTTTAACTTTTTCGGGATTATTAAGTGCTTATGGTTTCGTTCGTCATAAATATTCTGACGCATGGCCTGCAGCTGAAGATGTGTTTACCCATTTCCCAGGAACACACGCACATTTACCTTTGTTTTATGTAGGTTTAATGACCTTCATTCTAATCATGTCTTCCGTAACAATGGTATTAGCCGTTGAAGCAGGACACAGAAATGACAAGCGTGGTGTTATTATTTGGATGTTGCTTACCATTATTGGTGGTTTCATGTTCGTTGGTTCTCAAGCTTGGGAATGGTATAATTTCATTACAGGAACTGCTGAAGGTGCAACACGTATGGTTTGGGATATTGATGCCGGAAAATATGTTTCGCAAGTAGTTCAAGGTGCTAACATGACAGTTAACGAATATGGTCCTGCACAATTTGCTAACTTCTTCTTCTTTATTACAGGTTTCCATGGTTTCCACGTTTTCTCAGGTGTTATTATTAACTGTGTTATTTTCATTAATGTTCTTGCTGGAACTTACGAAAGAAGAGGTCATTATGAAATGATTGAAAAGGTTGGTCTTTACTGGCATTTCGTAGATTTAGTTTGGGTATTTGTATTTACCTTCTTCTATTTATTGTAAAAATATTTTAAGTAAAAATTTAAAAAGATTTAATATGGACTTTTCACACGATAATTACCCACAATACGAAACAATGTACCAACACTCTAATGAGGAAGGTAAAGGAAAACGTAAAGAACTTTGGAGAGTATTTTGGATCATGTTGGTAATAACTCTTATTGAGTTATTCGTAGGTTTTAATGCTACAGCTTGGGGTTTAACCGGTGGTGGTTTATTAAAATGGGGATTCATTATCCTTACTTTAGCTAAAGCTGGATTCATTGTAATCAAATTTATGCACTTAGGTCACGAAACTAAATTCTTTAAATACACTATTCTTTTACCTTATGGTATTTTCATAGCTTATTTAATTTTCATTATTTTGGTTGAAGGTACATATTGCTCATACCCTGAAAATAAACCTAAATTGAATCCAATTTTTATGGATCAAAAAATCCAAAACAATGCTAACCACGGAAGAAGTTACATTAACTCAAAATTGAATTTAAAAATGTCCGACGGAACTGAAGCAGTTGCTAAAGAAAAACCAGCAGCTAGTCACGAAGAACACTAAAAATCAAATAATATATATTTAAAACCCGTTCCTAATCAGAGCGGGTTTTTTGTTTTCGCTAAGTTTCATTTCTTACATTAGTTTAAGTGTTTTAGCTCATGATGATAGTACCTTTGTTTCACCATGGACAGAATATCATTTTTAAAATCCTTAGCAGCACTTCCTCTTATGAGTAGTATCAATAAATTATCCTACCTGCACAAAGCAATTGAACCTCTCGAATCAAGTTCTATACTTATGCCTAGCTTATTTATTGGGCATGGTAGTCCAATGAATGCAATTGAACTAAATGAGTTCTCATTACAATGGCAAAAGCTGGGCAAGGAATTGCCAAAACCCAAAATGATATTATGTATATCCGCACATTGGGAAACAAAAGGAACCTTTGTTACTGCAACTCCAAAACCAGAAACCATTCATGATTTTGGGGGATTTCCGCAAGCTTTGTTTGATTTACAATATCCTGCACCTGGAAGTAAAGAATGGGCAAGCGAAACAAAAAATACGATTACCTCAACAACAGTTGGCTTGGATGAAAAATGGGGATTAGATCATGGCACTTGGAGCATTTTAAAACATATCTATCCAAACGCTAATTTTCCAGTTTTACAATTAAGTATTGATTACACAAAAGATGCTGCTTACCATTATGCATTAGCAAAAGAGCTGGGCAAATTAAGAAGCAAAGGTGTTTTAATAATTGGTAGCGGAAACATTGTACATAATTTAGGAATGGTTGATTGGAGTAAATTAAAAACTCCTGAATATGGCTACGACTGGGCAATTGAAGCCAACACCAAGGTAAAGAAATCTATTAGCGAAGGAAATCATACTGATTTAATTAATTACAACAAACTTGGTAAAGCATTTAATTTAGCCATACCAAGCGCTGAACATTACTTGCCATTACTCTATATTCTTGCTTTGCAAAACAAAAACGAGAAGGCTAGTTTTTTTAATGATAAAGCTGTGATGGGTTCGCTGACAATGACTTCGGTTAAGATTGGGTAAATTGATTTTCAAAATTTTCATGAGAATTTTGTATATTTGAATAAACGAATTTTATGCCTACAGTATTATTTATTTTTGGTTGGAGGCATTTTTCTATTCGAATGAAGGAAATGAACCAATTCATATATATGCCGAAAAGGTTGATATGGAATGTAAATTTTGGATTTTAATTGAAGAAGTAGAAATAAAAGAAGCATTCGTACATAACATTACTCCGGCAGGAAGAAAAGAAATTGAAAAACAATATAAAAATGGAAAACTCACGAAAAATCAATACTACGGATTCATCGGTGAAAACTCAAGAGGACTCTCCGAAATCAATTTGGGGAATGACTCCAGAGGAAGTATCCAAGGAAATAAACAAGTCAATGCTGAATCCTTACGAGAGACCAAGGCCGAACTTAGCTCTCTTGCTGAGAAAAGAGCTGGAGAAGTCAAAAAAATAGTAGACACCTTAAAAAAGGCGATGCCATTGGCGCCCATAATGATGAAGTAGAGATGTTAACGCTTTACGCACCAATTGTACAAGTATGTGATGCAATTAGTGGAGCAAGACCTGGTGCTCGCCGCGAAGTTGCCGAACAATACATGAAACGTTTAAAAGATTTAGAAGCTTTAGCTTTGGCATACGATGGTGTAGAAAAAACATATGCTATTCAAGCGAGACGTGAAGTGCGTGTATTAGTTTCAGCCGATAAATTAGATGATAAACAATCGGAACAATTAGCCTTTGATAACTCTCAAAAAATACAAACCGAAA
>CANJJP010000312.1 GCA_947474485.1 Bacteroidota bacterium
AGATAGTGGGAATGAACACTTATCGACTTTTGCAAAAATTCCGTCCATCCATTTTCGTTTTTTATCGGAACCGCTATTTTTAGTACTTTACTATTCCCCTTTTTGTTCATCCAAGCTCCAACTGCATAGTATTGGCAAATCTCGCAAAATAGTTCGCAATCCTATTTTATCATTGAAGTTCTTCATCACCGAAAAACCTCCCCAGGCACTTACTTTATCGTCTGAATATTCAATTTTATAGCCCAATGTTCTTGTAACTTTTTAATACAAGGTAAAAACATCAGAAAACTAATAATATCAATGGATTCAAGAAGTATTAACAATTCAACTGTTTGTTTTCGATTTAATATTAGCTATTAAACAAATTAAAAACACAGTAAACTTGATTTCTTAAATTTAATTGACATTGCTGCAATTACATTTGATTTACAAATATTCTAAATCAAAAACGCCTCGTTCTTAAATTAAGAACGAGGCGTTTAAATAATCAAGGGAAATATTACTTAAATATAATTTTCATCTCAACACGTCTGTTTTTTTGTTGACCCTCTTTAGTAGCATTATCTGCAATTGGTTTGTTAGGACCATGCCATTCAACTTTAAACTTATCAGCATTAACACCTTTTTTAGTTAAGTATTTAGCAACAGCCTTTGCGCGTTTTTCTGAGAGCAACATGTTTTTAGATGGGTCACCTTGATTATCAGTATGTCCATCTAAATTTAATATCCAATCCTTACTGTGCTCTTTTAATAATATCGCTAAAGCATCTAAAGATGAGAAAGAAGTAGGTTTAATAATATCCTTACCTGTTGCAAATTCAAGGTTGGCAAATGCTTGTTCCAATACCTTTTTCTCTTCTTCTTTTAATACTGGAGCAGGAATTATTGGGCAACCTTTGTTTTCTATAACTCCAACGACTGTAGGACAATCATCATCTTTATCAAATACTCCATCCTTATCTGTATCTGGCCACGGACAGCCATTGTTTTCTGCAACACCTGCTAAATCAATACATTCATCATCCTTATCTAACACACCATCTCCATCTTTATCTGGACAACCTTTAAATTCTTTTGGTCCCCAAACATCAGGACATGCATCCATCTTATCTTGTGTGCCATCAGCATCTTTATCAGGGCATCCCATAAACTCTAGTGAACCAGCTTCATCAGGACATTCATCTTCTTTATCAATTATTTTATCACCATCTCTATCAGGACAACCTCTGTATTCAATTAATCCAGCTTCATCAGGACACATATCTTCTGCATCAGTAATTTTATCCCCATCTTTATCCGGACAGCCATTCATTTCCTTAATGCCAAAAACTGTTGGGCATTTATCCTCTGAGTCAGAAATATGATCGCCATCTGTATCAGGACATCCCATAAATTCCCACACGCCAGCAACATCTTTACACTTATCTTTTTTGTTAGAAATTTTATCATTATCCCTATCCTTTGGCGAAGCAAATGGAATCGGAATTTTTAAAAGGAAATAAACATCTGAACCATAAAAATTTTTCTTTTTACTAATTAAACTCCCTAAATTATCCGTGCCAATTATAATTGGTCCTAGTCTTACACAAGTTCCATAAGTCATTCCAACTAATGCGTGATATTGAATAGGCATAAAAATACCAAACCACTTGTGGTCATATGCAGGTGTGATACTTATAGAAGTATAATCATGTACTTTGTGTGCATTATTTTTAAATTGTAATGCGTAATAAATAACCATGTTAATATCAAAGTCTTTCCAAACTTTATAATCTGCCTGAATACTAAGTGCAGTAGGTAAGTTCATAAAGAAAGTACTTTTTGAACCTTGAGTTAAACCAAAACGATTTATTAACGTATCATCAAATGCTTTTACAGGAACGGAGTCAAACTTTAAATTTCGCACATCCCATAAATTTACGTTTGCTTTAAAATTATTACTGTATTGTCCCTTCTTAAATTTAATACCCCCAATATCTAAAATGGAAGCTCCTAATTTGAATTTATATTTACTTTTATCTCTTCTCCACAAGTTTTGTTCGTTATCCATTTCATAAGTAAAACTTTTATACTCTGGACGGTATTCATAAACAAAACCTATATCTAAACCAAAACCAGGATTTGCTTGTCTCCAATTGTAGCCTAGTTTACCAACATCATCTGTATATAAATTAGCAGAATGTCCATAATCAACATCCACATTTGCAACACTTAATACTTCGTTATTTATTCTAACTGTATCTGAGCCATTAACAAACGTAGTATCTAAACGCTCGAACTTATAATTAAAATCTTTGGCAAACAAATAGGCTGCTGCAATACCCTGCATTATCTTTAAACGTCCAGCAACTTTAAATGCATGTTGATTATCTTCTTTTAAAACCCTAGCATAAGTTACACCATATTCTGCCCAACTCATTGATTGTAAACTCAAATTAGTTGCGTCTAATTTCTTTGCCCAATTGGATGAATCTTTTAAATCTTTATATATCATTCGCGCCAAATCTCGTGGCACACCGTCTACATTTATATAATTTCTAATATCCCAAGTAAAAGCAATGGTATTCTTGTGATTAATTTCAACTAAAAAAGAAGGTAAAACAATACGATTAGCAAAATAAACACGTTTTTGATTGTCTTTATTATCAGTTGGAACCAGGTAATTATCTTTAAAATTTGAATCACTCCATGATGTTGTATTGTCTCCTTTTAAGGTTTTAATAAGAGAACCATAAAATTTACCATCGTTACCTATAATTTTAGACCTATTAATTCCCACATAATTATTATATGCTTTAACATGTGTTCCAAACAAGGTCATATCAAACTTAAAACGATTATCAGCCAAATTAGCTGGTTGGATATCAATTGCAGTTACCCCCGCATATTCTGATGCGGAATACCCAAGAAAATCCTGCGCAAAACCAACTGAAGTAATTAATAATGTGCTAATTAAAAAAAACAATCTAAATAAATTCTTCATACAAAAATTTTGAGTAGCAAATATAGATTGATTTTGTTAAGAAATGCAAAAAAATGAGGTAAAGTGGCAATATTTTTACTTAACTGGCAAAAAACTACCATTTACAATTGCAACTTGGCGACAAGTGAACCTTAGTATTTGGAAAAAGGGATAAAATATAACGTTGCTTATCATCTGGAATTAATATGGCCCTTAAATCTAAAACCTGTAAGCTTTTCATGTTTTTTAGGTTTTCGGGAAATTCATCTAAATTATTACTCCATAAATCCAACACACGTAAATTAACCAAATTACCCATTGTGGTTGGTAATCCAGAAAATTCATTATTGTTTAAATTAAGGTAGAACAAATTAGTAAGCTTACCAATTTTTCCATTTAAACTTTGTAAAGTGTTTTTACTAATATCAAGATATTGCAAATTTTTTAATACTTCAATACTATCAGGAATTTCCTTGATGTTGTTTTTTGCTAAATCTAAGTATTGTAAATTCATAAATTGGAAGATCGCATTAGGAATGGTTTTCAGATGTTCTTTTCTTAAAACCAACTTGATAACCTTATCAGGGTTTTTTGATGCTTCGGATAATGAAGTGTATGGTGTTAAAGTATCTAGAGTAAGCGAATCCAAAAGCTGAGCCTTGCCTGAGCAAAACACCACAACAAATATTATAAAAA
>CANJJP010000313.1 GCA_947474485.1 Bacteroidota bacterium
AGTGTAATCGATATTTGCATCAGTAGAACTTGAAGACGCTTCAAATTTTTCTTTTAATTCGTTAATTTTATCTTGTGCCTTTGTTTTAAGCTCATTTAATTTTTGCCCCATTTCACGTTTCATCTCGGGAGCAACGGTTTTAAAATCGTCAAATAAAGTAGTGATTTCACCTTTTTTACTTAACCACTTAATACGGTATTCTTCCACCTGTTCTTTGCTTTGAACAGTGAAGTTTTCTACATCTAGTAATAATTTTTCAATCTTGTCGCGCATAGGGCAAATTTAGTGATTTTATTGATGTGGAGAATACTGGCCATGATAGTTATCGCGATGCATAGTACACTTCGTGATAATAATATTAGCTTTGCTTATTATTATTTTGGGGAATTAGCTCATTTGGCTAGAGCGCTTCGCTGGCAGTGAAGAGGTGACCGGTTCGAATCCGGTATTCTCCACTAAACTAAATGAGAACAAATTCCCCATAAAAAAAGTCCTCCAAGTTTTGAAGGACTTTCTTATTAAAGTATTTCAATTATTAAGCAGTTACTTCAACTTTAGGAGCAGCAGCCATAATTTCTTCGTTAGCAGCTGATGCATATTGCTCAAAATTCTTAACAAAAGATGCAGCTAAGCTTTGTGCTGTTTGTTCAAAAGCAGCTTTATCAGCCCATGCATTTTTTGGCTCTAAAATTTCGCTAGGAACACCTGCGCAAGCTTTAGGGAAGTTTAGTTTAAAATATGGAGTTGTACCATATTCCGCTTTATCTAATTCTCCATTTAATGCAGCAGTTATTAATGAACGTGTGTAAGAAAGTTTAATTCTGCTTCCTACACCGTATTTTCCACCAACCCATCCAGTGTTTAATAACCAAACGTTTACTTTGTTTTTCTTTAATTTTTCGCCCATTAACTCAGCATATTTTGTTGGGTGTAAAGGCAAGAAAACTTTTCCGAAACAAGCAGAGAAAGTTAATGTTGGTTCAGTAATTCCCATTTCTGTACCTGCAACTTTTGCTGTATAACCACTAATGAAGTGATACATTGCTTGAGCAGGAGTTAACTTGCTAATTGGAGGCAATACACCAAATGCATCACAAGTTAAAAAGAAAATGTTTTTAGGAACATCACCAATTGCTGGGTCAACTGAATTGTCGATATAATTTGATGGATAACTTACACGTGTATTTTCTGTTTTAGAAATATTAGCATAATCAACAGTTGTTGTTCCATCATGGAATTCAATATTCTCTAATAACGAACCAAATTTAATTGCATTAAAAATTTGTGGTTCTTTTTCAGCTGATAAATCAACGCACTTAGCATAACAACCTCCTTCAAAGTTAAATACTGAGTTGTCGCTCCATCCATGCTCATCATCACCAATTAATTTACGGTTTGGATCAGCAGATAAAGTTGTTTTACCAGTTCCTGATAAGCCGAAGAAAATGGCAGTATCTCCATCTTTACCAATGTTAGCAGAACAGTGCATTGGTAACACACCTTTTTCGTGTGGAAGTATATAATTTAAAACTGCAAAAATTCCTTTTTTAATTTCGCCTGTGTAACCAGTACCGCCAATTAAAATAGTTTTTTTAGTGAAGTTTAAAATAGCAAAGTTATGTTGACGAGTTCCGTCGATTTTAGGATCAGCTTTAAATCCTGGTGCGTTAATGATTAACCACTCGTGTTGGAAGTTTTCTAACTCTTCAAGCTTAGGGCGTAAGAATAAATTATTTGCGAATAAATTACTCCAAGGTGTTTCTGTAACAACGCGAATATTGATTCTGTATCTTGGATCAGCACAAGCGTAAGAATCACGAACATAAATTTCTTTACCACCTAAGTATGCGAGCATACGGTTATGTAGCGCATCAAATTTGTCAGCTTCAAAGCGATTGTTAACATCACCCCACCAAACGCTATCCTTTGTGTTCTCATCATAAACAACAAATTTGTCTTTTGGAGATCTACCAGTAAATTCGCCGGTATCAATTGCCAAAGCACCAGTATCTGTTAAAACACCTTCTCCATTATTAATAGTATCCTCAACTAATTCAGATGGATGTAAGTTCCAGTAAGCCATAGCAACATTACCTAATCCTAATTCGGCTACGCCTGAGTTCTTTGGTTTTATTCCTAATTCGTTCATTATAAAATAATTTGGTTTAAGAGACTGCAAAAATAAAAAAAATCGGCCAATTTTAGCCGATTTTTTTACTTTTATTTAGTTCAAAAAACACTCAAAATACTGATTTACAGTGTACTTTGCCTGTTCATAATCTTTATTTATTGCACTTTTTTTACAATTTGCCCTCTTGTAGATTCATTTTCGCTGTAACGAACTCTATCGCTTTTACCAATTGCGTTTTTAAGTTCTTCAATAAACTTAGATTGGTCAGCTGCTTTTTTAAATTCCTTTAAGTTAAAAACGATATCCACTTCGCCTTCTCTACCCCAACGGTAAGAGTCATATACTGGTTTTGAAGGATGATTTTTTACGAAACTCTCAAATTTAGTATATGCATCAGTATCTAAACCTGTTCCAATACTGATGAAAGAAACAATGAATCGGTGTTTTTTATCGCTTTGCACATTTTTAGTATTAGAAGTACTTGTAGTACTTGATTCGTCTTTACTAGCCTTTTCTTTACTCTTACAAGAAGTTCCTGTAATAAGAGCAAGAACGGAAATCATTAGTATTATCTTTTTCATATTGGTTAATTTTATGTTTCTAGGTTCACAAATGTAATAATGTTACTTATAAAACAAAGCACATGCCGAAAAAAGCTTTTGTTAAATCAAATAAGTTCCTTCTCTTTAAAAATAACGCCAACTTGCTCTAATTCAGATAATAAAGGTTCATATATTTCCTTTACTGTTGGCATTTGAACACCTGTAAGTTTTATTTTACCTGTAAGAATATTTTTAACCGTTATAGCCAAAGGTAAGCCCACCGTTTTTGCCATAGCAGTGTGAGAAGAACTTTCACCTTTAACAACTAGTTCAGATACAATTGCTTTTTTTTGACCATTAAGTGTGTAACCAAAATAATGTTGCATTACAATCATGTCTTTATCCTCTGCTTTCAACAACCATTTTTTCTCGAGTAATGATTGTAATATTTGAGCAGGTGTTGCATCTTTTAAAGTAATTGGACTTGCATCGTAAATTCCTAACCATTTTAGTTTTTCCATCACTTCAGGCAATGCATTTTTACCTAAGAAGTTTTTCATGCGTTCTTCTAAATTACCATTTCCTTCGGGTAAAAGTGCATCAATTAATTGTGCCCAGTTCATGTTTTCCGAACCATGTATTTTCCATGAATCATCAGTAAGCCCTAATTTTACAAACGCATCCCAAGCAATGCAATAGCCTGGCATACGAAGCGTTCCGCGCAACATGGTTTTAATGCCTTGTAAACCATACACCTCTTTATATCCAATCGAATCACGATTTGCATATGCATCAAACTTTCCATAACCATCTACTTCAATATTTTCAGTTTGTGTGTAAATGCGATTGTATGGAATGAATTTTATTTTTCCGTTTTCTAAAAACTGTGCAGTTCCTTGCCCCGCTAATATTACGTTGCGTGGGTTCCATGAAAATTTGTAACCCCATGGATTATCGTTACTCTCAGGAG
>CANJJP010000314.1 GCA_947474485.1 Bacteroidota bacterium
ACCATCGATTTTTTCTAATGTTTCGTATGATTCTATGTAATATACCATTGCAAATCTTTTTTCGGCACCTAGTATTGTATCTATACCATAACCTTCGTTATAAAAAATAAGTTTATTAATGTTTTCAGGGTAATAATTAATGGAATAGGGGATAAGGTCGTAACCACTTTTGCTTAAGATATTTATTTTGTTGGTTTGGGTATAAGTATCAACAAGTTCAATATCCGACATGTTAATTTGTTTGGGAGTGTATTTAATTTCAATTTCTTCGCTAAAACTATATTTATCAGCAATGCCTGCGTTTTTATCAAGCAAGGTAATCTCCATCTTGTATTTACCGGGCTTTAAAAAGTAGCGTTGAACATCCACCAAGTTAGTTCTTGAAGCTGTATCGTGAATTGTTTGTGAAATAACGTTATAGTTATTGCCAGCGGCTACTTTGCCATTTGCATCAGAAAAAGTTATAAATACATTAACGGTTGCCGACACTTTTTTGTTAGTTCCCTTAAAAATCAAGGAATTGCCAGTAACGGTAATGTTAGTTTCAATATATGTTCCTTTTTCGGGGCTATAGAATACAGAGTAGGAAAGGAAGGATTTAAGCGAACCCACTGCAAATACAGACAAATTCATGCAAATAAATAATCCAAAAACGAAAGCAAATTTTTTCATAATTGTTTCAGTGATAAATTGTTGGTGGGGACATTACAAAAATACGTATTTTTTTTCAAAAATAAATTTGCAGTTGAAAATAAAATACTACTTTTGCAGCGGAGAAATGGCAGAGTGGTCGATTGCGGCAGTCTTGAAAACTGTTGAACAGCGATGTTCCGGGGGTTCGAATCCCTCTTTCTCCGCTGAAGACTCTAAACCCTTAGTTAACACTGGGGGTTTTGTGTTTACTACCCTATAGGTGTCGCTAAAAAGAACTCCAAAAGGCACCATTGCGAAACCTATTGATGTCCGAAAAGTGGTGTCGCTAAGCACAGCATTAACATAATTTGTAAACTGAATTTGTTATGCTTGATAACCGGGTTTTAGAAGAGATGCAATTACTTACAATGAAGCTGCAGGATAAATAATTGTTGCAGGAGTGTTTATTAGCATGTAATCACCTCCTGCATTTTTTTTATTAAGTAAACAAGAAAGATTTAAACTACATGCATTTATTACATTATACCAAGTGAACTTATGTTTTAGTTTAAAGATGCGAAGTTATTTTTTAGCAAGACGATGAAAAAAAATTTGCATAGTGGCGACTATCGAACTTTTTTTTTGAAGAAGTATTGCTGAAAACGAACAAGCAGATTGGATTAAAATATAAGTTTAGTTGGTATTACATAGCTAGTTTAAACTTTTAAATTTTATGCGGATTAAAAAGTGGTGCATGTAACCCTAAGCTAATACACCACTAGTTCATAGTCCCCTTGGTTAATAAAAAAGAGGGAGCCGTGATTTAAATTGACTGAACTCAATTCTAGGGGGGCTTCGCTTTAAGAAATCAACGTATAGTTCAATGATATCAACTTCCATAAAAGGTTTAAAGATTAATTTGTACTTTTGAAGGACAACAATGGTTTAAAATAATATTGGCTGAGTTAACAATTGTAAAAAACTAATTAAATGAAAAAAATAACACTTATTATTTTAGTGAATTGTAGTTTTGCAATTTCTGTAATTTCTCAAACTATTCCTAATTACATACCTACTGATGGATTGATTGGCTGGTGGCCATTTAATGGCAATGCAGATGACGAAAGTATGAATGGAAATAGCGCTATTAATCATGGTTGCAAATTAACAACGGATAGATTTGGAATTAAAAATAGCGCCTATTATTTTGATGGTATTTATAGTCATATTGAAGTTGAAATGCAAAACACTTCACTGCAATTAAATAATAATTTTACAATTTCTGTGTGGACTAATTTAAAATTTAATCCAAATAATTCTCAAGTTATATTTTCTAAAGGCGATAAATCTTCTAATGAATATGCTTTAGTTTGTTCTAATAAGCAGGATTTATTTATTAGTAGAGAAAATTTTGATAATAGTAATTTATTAAATTTTAGTAATCATTACAACAATTGGACAAATATAACTTGTGTTTTTAAAAATGGTATGGCTTTAATATATATTAACGGTAAGTTTGTGGCAACAAATTTGCTTAATGATGTTATTCTTCCATCATCACTACCTTTAGTATTTGGCGCACTATTTAATATTGGCACAAATACACCTGTTCAGGGGTCTTATGTTACGGGAGATATGGATGATATTGGCATTTGGAATGTGGCATTAAGTGCTGATGAAATAAATAATATATTTTTAAGTAGGGAGTGATTTTTTTTACGATTTTTTGTATTTAAAATTTTCACGCATTATCTATTTAATGGAAATTAATGCAATTAGTTCATTTAATAATTTGTTAAATATTATTTTAGTATGTTTAGTGTAATTCACATGCAAACAAATCTAATTTTTTGTGAAGTAACGAAAGTCATAAGTATGGCTTTAGTTATTTTTTATAAGATATATTTCCAATATTAAATAACAGTTGAGTTTGTATCTTTTTTAGCACTTGTTTAGTTATTGCCAAAAAGATAAGTAAACTTAAATTAATAGATTTAGCCTTGCTAAAAAATCAATTGTGTTGTATGCCGGTTTGCAAAATCAAAAAAGAAGTAGCTACATAACTAAATAATTTAAAATTCCATAGTTTGAAATTTTTTTTCTGAGTTTATTTAATGCAAACTTTTTCCAACTCGTTGTTGGCCAATAAAAACTTTAAGGATAGGTTTATCAATAAAAGGCAAAACCCTATTTAGATATACCAAACGTGTTGTTAAATCTAACGGAATCAATGGCTTCATTTTAAAGTTATAATTTTTGTAAATATTCTTAAAAGTTATAATTATAATTATAACTTTAGTATTTATTTTATTTTTTATAAGTACAATTTTAAATTTCGCAGTTAAATCTATTAAATAATTGCCCTGCAGTCCTTCTCGTTACGCTCGTTCCTCATACTCGAAGGAAGAAGCATGGCGCGATTATTGTTAAATAAGCTAAAACCATGTTAACAACTAATATTTTACAGTTTTTTTGTTTACTGAGTTAGCAGAGTAAAATTTTAACATTTAAACCGGTTTAATTATTCTTTTTGGGTTTTCATCAGTAAATTATGCTTAATCGTCTAAAAAAACCATTTTTTTTTGAAATTCTTATTTTTTGTACTATTTTTATGGAAGTATATATTATTATACACCATAACAAAAAGCCGCATGAATACACTTTACCTAAAGCAATTCATAAAAATAGTTAAACACTTGCTAAGCCTTGTATTTACTGTTCTTTTCATTGATAAAAAAAATAATGTTGTATTGTTTTTTGCTAAGTTAGGTGCAAAAATACACCCTCAACCAAAATATAATTCGCTTTCTTTTGCAAAAACTAAATCGTTTTTTAAACCAATTACCTCTTTTACATCACATTTTTCTTTCCCGTTTAACTTATTAACAGCCCGCCTTAAAAACTGGGCTCTCCCTGTTGTACTTTTTTTTCCTTTGGCAAGCAGTAAAAAAGCAGCTTCATGGCGAAAGGCCGTGAGGGGGTTGGTTGTGTGCTTGGGTGTGGTGGTAG
>CANJJP010000315.1 GCA_947474485.1 Bacteroidota bacterium
ATTGCGAATTAAAGTTTGAAAAGGAAACAGGTTTTTTTTATGGTGCACTATATGTTTCTTATGCGCTTACTTCAGGTTGGTTTTTAACTTGGTTTGTATTGTACTTAACAGTTTTAAAATGGGATACATTTTATTTCGCTTTGTTTATTGCAGGAACTCTGATTGTTTTAAGTCCATTAGCAATTAGGTGGTCGCGTTTAATTTGGTTAAATTTTTTCTATAGATACAAGAAGGAATTAAACAATTACAATCATACTAATCATATTCATAATTTAACAAGCCAATAAATGAAATCTTTTTCAGAAATAATAAATTCGGATAAACCAGTATTAGTTGATTTTTTTGCCGAGTGGTGCGGACCTTGCAAAACAATGGCTCCTATTCTATCAAACGTAAAGTCTAAACTTGGCGACGGGGCAACTATAATAAAAATTGATGTGGATAAAAACCCTCAAGCTGCCTCTGCTTATCAAGTGAGAGGAGTTCCAACCTTAATTTTATTTAAAAATGGAACCATTGTTTGGCAGCAATCTGGAGTTGTTCCCGAAAGTGAATTAGTCAGAATAATTCAAGCTAATTCATAAATACTGACGAAAGTCATTTTGAATTTGTGAAATTTGTTTTAAATTGTGATGTGGAAACAATGCAACCAAATCATAATTTTAATGCTTTACTTGATTTTCTTCGTGATGCACAGCATCGTTTAGGAGATTTAGAAAAAGTTAAAAAGGAATTAGACGCTAAATCACTTGATTTGAATCTAAATGAAAAAGTTTTCCAGTGTTTTAAAAAAGAATATTACGACCTAAAAAGAAAGCAAGGTCTATCAAAAATTGCATTAGGTGCTTTTATTATTTTGTTAGGTTTTGTAATTACTTGTTTTAATTTTCATTCAAATCAATCCTTTACTTTTGCTATGTATGGGCTAACATCTTTTGGAATTTGCATTGTTTTTTTTGGATTATATAAAATTATAGGTTAATTTTTAACTAACCATAAGTTTCTAGCTTGTTGAAATGCAACTTAATTAGGGGTAAAATCCCTTGTTGAACAATTTAATGTTAAAAAAAATACTATTTTGTTTTCATAATCCTAATTTAATTCCTATTTTTGTTAGTATTATGAAAGTCAAGTTTTTACTTTTATTATTGCTATTACCTTTATTTTACTTTGCGCAAAGTAAAATAAGATATAAGTATGAACTTTTGGGTGGTATTGGTACGACCAATTTTTTGGGAGATTTAGGAGGGGCTAATCAAGTAGGTACACATTTTTTACGAGATTATGACTTTAAGGCAACTCGACCACTTATTTCTGTTGGAGGGCGCTACAGGCCGCATCGTAAATTTGCTTTTAAAGCTATGCTTGAAATGGGTATTGTTGCAGGAAAGGATTCTTACACAAAAGATATTTATCGTCAAAATAGAAATCTTAGTTTTTCTTCACCAATTATAGAGTTAAGCGCTCAGGCTGAGTATTATTTTATTGGAGAAAACAGAACAAATTTATATCGTATTAGTGGCGTTAAGGGGAAGAAAAAAAGAAAGTATACAATGTATGCCGCTACTGGTATTGGTGTGTTTTTTTATAGTCCAAGTGCTAAATATGATGGTAAACGGTATAGTTTGAGAAAACTTCATACTGAAGGTCAGGGTTTAGAAGGTGGGCCTAAACAATATTCTAATTTTAACATTTGTATTCCAATTGCTTTAGGTTACAATTACATTATTGATAGTAGATGGAGTATTGGTGCTGAATTGGGTTTTAGAAAAACATTTACTGATTATATTGACGACGTTAGTGGGACTTATTATGATAAGGCATTATTAAAACAAAATTATGGTGATATAGCAGTTGCGCTTGCTGACCCAAGTTTGGACCTACTACCAACAGCAACTATGCCTAATGGAGATGGCTCTGGAGCTCAACGAGGTGAAACTAAGCACAAAGATTCTTATATGTTTTTGGAGTTTAATGTAAACTACAAATTAACTAAAAAAACTAGAACACGTTCTAAATTCTAAAAGATGTATCAAGCATCTAATCCAATTTCTTCAGAAGATTTTAAAGCATATTATAAATTACGTTTTGATGTATTGCGTAAACCTTGGAACCAGCCGCTAGGTTCTGAAATTGATAAAGACGAAGATACTTCTCATCACGCTTTCATAAAACATAATAATGAAGTATTGGCAGTTTGCCGCATGCAACTTAACTCCCCTGAAATTGCCCAGCTTAGATTCATGGCTGTTGATCCTAAAATGCAAGGAAAAGGTTTAGGTAAAATCATTATTCAGTTTTTGGAAGAAAAATCTAACCAAATAGGTGCAGAAAAGATGATTTTACATGCTCGCGAAAATGCAGTACGCTTCTATAAGTCTTGTGGTTATTCGATTATAGAGAAATCCTACCTTCTATTTGATGAAATTCAGCATTACTTAATGGAAAAAAAATTGTAATTTTCATCAACGATTACTAATTAATTTCATATCTTAGGTAAATAATCTAAGCCCATGAAAAAATTAGTACTCTTATCAATTTTTAGTTTTGTTTCATTATTGTCCTTTGCAACGGGTCATATTGTAAACACTTTTGTAATTAATAATACAACTTGCGGTAATCCCAATGGAAGCATAAGAGCAACCGTTAGTGGTGGCGTTGGCCCATTTACATATAGTTGGAATACTTCTCCAGTTCAAAATAATGATACAGCTTTTGCTGTTTTAGCAGGTTCATATACTGTTACAGTTATCGATCAAAATGATATGAGTACTTCTACTGGTGTTATAACAGTTACAAATAATTTCCCCGCAATAAATGTTGTTGCTACTGGCCCTAACATGGTTTGTGAAGGTCAATTAGTTACTCTTTTCGAAAGTGTTATTGGTGGAACTCCGCCTTTTTCTTATATGTGGACTGGCCCATTTGGTTTTACAAGCACTCAGCAAGCGGCAGTAATAAATACTTTTCCGGGGGCTACTGGAAACTATACAATAACTGTAACCGATGCAAATGGATGCATAGGTATTGCAACTTGGTTTTTACAAGTAAACCCAATGCCAATTATTAATTTGATTCCTCAAGGAGTAAGTTGTTTTGGATTGTGCAATGGCTCAATTACTTCATCTGTTAATCCTCCGGGTAATTATACGTATCAATGGACTGGGATGTCGATAAGTTCAACTATGCAACACTTAACAGGTGTTTGTGTGGGAACTTATACATTAGCTGTTACAGATATGAATGGATGTTCGAACGCAAATGCTACTAGTGTTAATCAACCAGTAAGTTTGACTTCGGTTGTTTTTCCTACTCCAGCTACTTCATGTAATGCTTGTGATGGCTATGCAAGTATAGCTACAAGTGGAGGAACTCCACCTTATGCTTATTTATGGAATACTGGTTCAACAACACAAAATTCAAGTGGATTATGTCCTGGTTTTTATGATGTAATTATTTATGATTCAAATGGTTGTTCAGATTCTGCAGGCGCCTACTTAAATGCTTCATCTATTCAAGCTTCTTTTAATGTTGTAAGTGATACATGTAATCAAGGTGTTGGTTCAATTACCGCAAGTATAACTAATGCAGTAGGTAATGTTACATACAATTGGATGCCAGGAAATTACACAACACAAT
>CANJJP010000316.1 GCA_947474485.1 Bacteroidota bacterium
GCATCTTGACTTCTTTTTGTTTCTTGCTAACACACAAGCTGGCTCAAACATGCGCTGCATCTTTGCCCTGATCAAGCAAGAAAAAGAAAATATAAAAAATCCAATTGTATCTTTTAGTTACCCTTTGCATTATATTTTTAAAAAGGAGGCGATTATGAAAAGTATTATCATTTGTTTATTGCTGATTGTTTCATTCAGCGTACAAGCTAAGAAAACACCTATCTCAATCGAAAAAGCTATTAAATCGGGCTATATAACTATTGAAGCTAAAGGCAAAGGCGGGTACAGCGGAAGCTGTGTTCAAATTAAATTAACAAGTAAACACAAAGATTCGCTTTACATTACTTTAGAAGCTGGTCGTAAATTAAACTCAGTAAACAACGAAGAACAAGATATACTTGTTACCAAAGAACAATTGGTGAAGTTAAAAGGAATGGAAAGTAGAACCATTGATGTATATGGCTTTTGCTGCCAAGCTAGTAATCATGCCCCGCAAAAAGAATCAAAATTTGCATTAGGAAAAATGGCCGATAGTTCATTAACTGCACTAGCGCAATATTGCAATAAAAATAAATTTTCAACTAATGATATTCAAAGTTCGGTTTGGTGTATTAGTGATAATCATTCTGTATCTAGTATACCAAGCAATAACGAGCGATTAAGAAAATTTGTAGCACAAGTTAAGAAAGAAGAAATTCCATGGTACCAAACCGAGTTTGAACCAAGCGTTGGCCGACAAACCTTCTCTAATAAAACAAATAAAATCTCTGGAAACATTTCTTACACAACACTTGCAAATGCCAACATGCAAATACAAGTAATGGATAGAAACGGAAACTTAATGCAAAAATTCACCAATAACAAAATGATTCCGCAAGGCACTTATGATTATTGGTTTGAGCTACAAGTTACCAATTGGCCGAAGGGCAAGTATTTTATACAGATTTATTCTGGAGAGCAGTTGTTAAGTAAGAAGGAGTTTGCGATATAAACTATCAAATAAAAAAAGAAACCCAACTAATTTAGTTGGGTTTCTTTTTTTTTAATTATACTATCGGTGTTGGTCCTGCTGGAGGAGGTGTTGTTATCTTGTGATTTTCGTCTACAACTTTTTCAACTACTTCTTCCTTCACGGGTTCCTCTTTTACAAGTTCCTCTTTATCAAAAGGACGCTTACCAAATATTACTTCTAAATCATCTCTAAAAATAACTTCCTTCTCAAGCAACTGCTCCGCAAGTTTTGTCAGTTTATCTTTATTGTTCATTAAAATTTCTTTTGTTCTCAAGTAAGCTTCATCAATCATCTTCTTAACCTCAAAATCAATTACCTCTGCTTGATGCTCGCTATATGGCTTACCAAATGAGTATTCTGATTGCCCCGTTGAATCGTAATAACTTACGTTACCAACTTGATCATTTAATCCATAATATACAATACTTGCATAAGCTTGCTTAGTAATTTTTTCTAAATCGCTTAATGCACCTGTAGATACTTTTCCGAAAATAATTTCTTCGGCAGCTCTACCGCCTAATGCAGCACACATTTCATCCATGATTTGCTCAAGTGTAGTAATTTGGCGCTCATCTGGTAAATACCAAGCAGCACCTAACGAACGGCCACGAGGAACAATAGTTACTTTAACCAAAGGTGAAGCATGTTCAACTAACCAACTAACAGTTGCATGTCCTGATTCGTGGAAAGCAATCACACGTTTTTCATGTGGAGTAATGATTTTGTTCTTCTTTTCTAAACCTCCAATGATTCTATCTACAGCATCTAGGAAATCCTGCTTCTCAATAAACTTCTTATCCTTACGTGCTGCAATTAATGCTGCCTCGTTACAAATATTTGCAATATCAGCGCCACTAAATCCTGGTGTTTGTTTAGCTAAGAAATCGATATCAATATTCTCTTCTAATTTCAATGGTTTTAAATGCACCAAGAAAATTTCTTTACGCTCATTAACATCTGGAAGGTCAACAAAAATTTGTCTATCAAAACGACCTGGACGAAGTAATGCTTTATCTAAAATATCTGCACGGTTAGTAGCAGCTAAAATAATTACACCACTATTTGTTCCAAATCCATCCATTTCAGTTAACAACTGATTTAATGTGTTCTCACGCTCATCGTTTGCTCCTTGTGCTGGGTTTTTACCACGTGCTCTACCAATTGCATCAATCTCATCAATAAACACAATACAAGGAGATTTTTCTTTTGCCTGACGGAACAAATCACGTACACGTGATGCTCCTACTCCAACAAACATCTCAACGAAATCAGAACCTGATAACGAGAAGAAAGGAACTTTAGCTTCACCGGCAACAGCTTTTGCAATTAAGGTTTTGCCTGTACCTGGAGGACCAATTAACAATGCACCTTTAGGGATTTTTGCACCAAGGTCAGTATATTTTTTAGGGCTCTTAAGAAAATCAACAATTTCTTTAATCTCCACTTTTGCTCCTTCTAAACCTGCAACATCGTTAAATGTAATTTGAACGTTAGTGTCTTTATCAAACAACACAGCTTTCGAACGACCAATATTGAAGATTTGACCTCCCCCGCCTGGTCCACTCATACGACGCATAATGATAATCCAAATAAAAATCATTAAACCAATTGGAAGTATCCAACTGAATAAATGATCTGTCCAATCTGTTCTTCTTTCGTTTGAGGGCCAAACTTTAGAATTAAGCGAATCCTTTTGAACATCCTTCACTTGGTTAATGAAGAACTCCTTACTTGCAAAATTCACTTGGAAGTGAGGTCCGCTATATTCCTTTTTGAAAACTGGTTTAGCAGTTTTAGCATCAACAAAGTGTTTGTTCAAACTATCTTTGTTTATGTATACCTCTGCAGCTTCATCATTAACAATAACAACCTTTGTAACCCATCCTTTTGAAAGATAAGAATCAAATTTTGCTTGGTCTATAATTTCCCAACGTGCTGCGTTAAAGCCACCACCGAACATGGTAAAGGCTAGTAAACCAACAACTACAATTGCATAAATCCAATAAAAATTAAATGAATTTTTTGGAGGTCCGCCGCCGGATCCGTTTGGTTTTTTATTAGAGAAACGCTCGCGCATCTTTTCGAATTGCTGCTTTCTCTCTTCATCTGTATTCGGTTTATTATCCGAATTTTTTGTTTCTTCGCTCATCTGAATATCTTAAAATCTAAATTTCTCTTAGTCAATAGTCGTAATTTCAGCATCTGCCCAAAGCGCTTCGATATTATAAAACTCTCTTATTTCTTTTTGGAAAATGTGCACTACAATATTGATGTAATCCACAATAATCCACTCACCTACTTGGTGACCTTCGCTATGGTATGCCTTCTCTCCTGTTTTTTTCGAAACAACAAATTCAACCGAATCAGCAATTGCATCCACATGTGTTCTAGACTCTGCATCAGCAACAACAAAATAATCTGCAACGCTGTTACCAAGGCCAGTCATATCCATAATGGTAATTCCTTTTGCTTTCTTTTCTTGCAAACCTTCAATGATTGCCTCAAGCAATGTAGAGTTCTCATTTTTAGATCGACTCTTTACAGGCTTTTTAGTTTTATTTTTAGGACTCGAGTTTATTATGCGGTTTGCTTCACGCTGTGCAGCTTCCTTTTCATCAA
>CANJJP010000317.1 GCA_947474485.1 Bacteroidota bacterium
CATTTAAGTTGTTTGCAGCAAATAAACTTAATGATCCCCCGCTTTGCTCAAAAAATGCCCAAAAGAAAATTGAAAATAGAATGAAGATTAATGCCGCAACTATTTTTTTATTTTCAGCCCAGCTGTAATTACGCATTTCAAAAAGGAAATAAGCTAATGCTGCAGGGCCAATTATAAACATAAAAATATCTGTGTATTCTGACTTAGATACTAGTAAAATAATTAATGGAATAACTGCTATTGAAGCAGCATAAGTAATAATTTCAAACAAGGTTCTTTTTTTGTTTTCGATATGAAGTAGGGGAGAGATTCCAATATTACCGAGTGTTTTTTGTGTTCTAATAAAAGTAAGTAAACTAATCATCATTACTATAGAAGCAAAACCAAAAGCTACATTCCATCTTAATGCCTCAGGAACAATTGAACTCAGCATACTTCCATTAGCAACTGCAATGCACAAGTAACCGCCAATTAAAGCCCCAACATTTACGCCCATATAAAACAACGAGAAACCTGCGTCTGTTCGCGCATCACCATCTTTATAAAGTCTACCAACCATGGTAGAAATGTTTGGTTTAAAAAAGCCTGTTCCTATAATGTTAAATGCAATTCCTAAAAAGAACAATTTTTGCGGTTCAATTGCAAGAATAATACTTCCAATTATCATTAATAAACCACCCCAAAACAATGATTTTCTGTAACCTAAAATTCTATCTGCTAAAAGTCCGCCTACAAAAGTAAATGCGTAAACGAAAGCTTGTGTTGCGCCATATTGTAGGTTGGCAACTTCTTCATTCATGGCTAGTTTGGTAGTCATAAAAACAACCAACATGCCCCGCATACCATAGAAACTGAAACGTTCCCACATTTCACTAAAAAACAAGTACCACAATTGTTTTGGGTACTTTCCTTTAAAGTTTTGAATTTCTTCTATAGATTGAATTTCTTTACCCATGCTTTAAAATTAAAAAACCCTAATTGCTTAGGGTTTTAATTATTATATGAATAGAATTATTTTACTCCGTGCATCATTTTCTTTAAGATAGGTGTAATGGCAAATAAAATAACTGCCGCTAAACCTGTAAGTACAACAAACACCATAAAGAATTCGAATAAATTATGAATTTCAAATCCGGCGAATGATGGGTTTACTGGACTGATTTGATTCTCAGCTAATAATTTTAATTGGTCGGCAGTTGGAGTAAGTTTTTTATCTAAGAAAGCTTGTAAATCCATTCCTAGTTCTTTTGCTTTGTTAAACTTATCGCCAGTTGCAGGCATAATAGAGCCTAATGTTCCAGCTAAGGCATAACCTGATGCATTTGATAAAAAGAATACTCCGTACAATAAAGAAGAAAATCTTTTTGGCGATAATTTACCTACCAATGATAAACCAATTGGTGATAAACATAACTCAGCAGCAGTTTGAATCAAATACAATAAGATTAACCATTTGATTGCAAGTAAACCACTATTCCCTAAATCTTTTACATTAAAAGCAATAATGAAATAAGAAATAGCAATTAAAGCTAAACCAAATGCTTGTTTCATTGGAGAAATTGGTTCTCTATTTTTTGATCTTAATTTATCCCATAACATACTGAATGGAACCGCAAATGCAACTACGAATAAACCGTTGAAAATTTGCACCATAGAAGGTGGCATATTCCAACCAAAGAAATTTCTATCTGTTTGGTTATCGGCAATAAAGGTTAATGATGAACCTGCTTGCTCAAACGCTGCCCAGAAAAAGATAACGAAGAATGCAATAATGTAAATTACATAGATACGTTGACGTTCAACTTTTGTTAAAGAACTATCAGAAATAATTAATCCAGCTAACGATAAACCACTTGAATAAATTAAAGTGTAGATCCAGTTTTGACCGAACACATAATGAATAATAGCACCTAAACCAAGGAATCCAATAACAGCACCAATTAAAGCGCCTTTTGAGAACACTGCTTTTTGAGCTTCTCCTTCTTCAAAATCTGAAGCATCATGCTTAGAGGGTAATCCACCTAAAGGGCGACCTTCTGGAGTAACAACATATTTGTTTTTTAAGAAATAGAAAACAGCAGTTCCAATTAACATTGCAATACCCGCAGCAAGGAATCCCCATTTAAATGCGTGGATATCACGAACTCCACCTGCATCTTTAACATCGCCAATGATTGGACAAATTAATTGACCAAGGAAAGCGCCTAAATTAATTCCCATGTAGAAAATGGTGAAGGCAGAATCTAATTTGCTTTTCTCTTGTTTGGGATACAAACTACCTACCATACTCGATATATTTGGTTTAAAGAAACCGTTTCCGAAAATGATAATTCCTAAAGCAGCCCACATTAATGTTGTTGCTAAACTTATGTTTGCCCCAAAAATACTTGCACTGAAGAATAAAAAGAATTGACCAATTGCCATCATTAAACCTCCTATGAGGATACAATTTCTATTTCCGAAGAATCTATCAGCAATAAATCCACCAAGCATTGGAGTTAAATAACATAATCCTAAGAAACCACCATAAATGATGGAAGCATCTTTTTCTTTCATTAATAAAGAGTTTACTAAGAAAAGTGTAAGGATAGCTCTCATTCCGTAGAAATTGAAACGTTCCCACATTTCGGTTCCAAATAATACCCATAATCCTTTTGGATGCTTTCGTGTTGCTGTATTGCTCATATTAAGTGTATGTAAATTTTAAATTTTTGCTAAAATACTCATTTTATTCAATAATCATAGTTCATTTTGAATGATTAGAACAACAAAAAGAGGCTGTCTCAAAATTAATTTCGTCAATTTTTCATCTAATAAAAAGCCCGCTAATCGTAAAGATTACGGGCTTTGTCTATTGTGTCAGTCTGTTTTTGGGACTTTTGAGACCACCTCTTTAATGCTAAAATTGCAGGAATTACATAATAATTCCATTGTTAATACTTGGCCTGTAAATAGGGCGAATACTCAATACTGGTATATTAGAAATATCGATTACTCGTTGTGCGGTTGTTCCAACAAAAAACTCCTTCATGTTTAAGTCTGTTTTAGTCATAATCATGATTAAGTCAGCCTCAATTTTGTTAGCGTATTCAACTACTGTTTCTGCAATGTTATCACCAGCTAAAGTTTTGTTAGTACAAGCGATACCTTTGCTCTTAATATATTGTTTTACTTGATGTGCATATGCATGCAATTGGTTTTCATACTTCTCATCAGCACTAGCAAATACCCCTAAAATACGAATTGCAGCTCCAAAATATTTAGCAAATTCAATTGCTTTGTCTACTTTTTGACGAGATTCCTTAGTTAAATCTAGTGGTAATAAAATGTTTTCGCAGCCATCTCTGTGGTCTCTACCTCTTATCGAGATAACTGGACAAGGGCTTTCACGAATAAATTTAGAAGCACTAGCTCCAATCATATCTTTTGTTCCCATATGAGATTCTAAACCTACAATAATCATTGTAGCTTCTAACTCTTCAGCAACACGAACAACCTCTTTGTAAATATTTCCTTTCGCATTCATGAAATCAGTTTCTACACCTGACTCTTCTTGTGTTACTTTTGAAAGTTTTGATATTTCTTCAAAACGCTCTTGCCCATGAGATTCGTAAACGTGAAGCA
>CANJJP010000318.1 GCA_947474485.1 Bacteroidota bacterium
CAACTAAATGTGATGTATTCGAACTATTGTATCCACCAACAACAATTGCAAAGTCTGCATCCGATTCTAACAAACCATAGGTTGCATCTTGGTTTTCGTTTGTAGCGTAACACAAGGTATCTCGTGTATCAGCAAAGTGATTTTTTAAGTCCGCTTCTCCGAATTTGTTAATCATTACTTGCTTAAAAAAATCAGCGATTTCTTGTGTTTCGGTCGCAAGCATGGTTGTTTGGTTTATAACTCCCAAACGTTGCAAATCTGTTGCTGGATTAAAACCATCCGAACATTTTCCTCTAAATTCTTCAGCAAACAAACTCAAGTCTTTTGCTCCTGTAATGTAAGCAGCTAGTTGTTTTGATTCTTCTAAATCCTTTACAACAATTGCTTTGCTGTATAGTTTGCTATGTGAAAAGGTAGCACGTGTTTCTTCGTGACTATTTTTTCCATGAATAATAATGGTGCATTCTTCTTTTCCTATTTGTTCTGCGCGTTTCCAAACGCGCTCGACAAAGGGGCAAGTAGTATTGTATTTTTGAATTTCAATTTCTTTGTCGCTAAGTAATTTTTCAATTTCCAAAGTAGTTCCAAATGCAGGTATTAAAACTACATCGTCCTTTGTAATTGTATCAAACGGAATTAATTGTTGCCCGTAAGTATCTTGTAAAAATTTCACGCCTGCCTCTTCCAAATCCTTATTTACTTCAGGATTGTGAATCATTTGACTCAACAAATAAATATTTTTATTCGGGTTTTCGGCAACTGCTTTAAATGAAATTTCAATGGCGTTTTCTACACCATAACAAAATCCAAAATGGCGCGCAATATAAAATGCAACAGGACCAAAATCAATTAGAGTAGGAGAGAAGTCTTTTTTACGTGGATCATTTACTTTTCTATTATTCTTAATAGCAGTAATAACTGGACTTCTATAAAATTCGGGTATATCAAAGGTTTTCATTCAAGTGTAAAAATACATAAAAAAAGCCTTGAATGAAAATGGAATTTATTGCAAACAAAACAGCCCCGTCTTCCTGAGCTTGTCGAAGGGCGGGGCTGTTAAATTAAAACGTTAATCGTTTTTACAAATTCTCTTTCACAAACTTCAACATCTTAGTGTATAAGTGCAAGCGAGTGTTGCCGCCATAAATACCATGATTTTTGTTTGGGTAAATAAACTGCTCAAATGGAATATTGTTTTTAACCAATTCTTTTGTCATTTCCATGCTGTTTTGCAAATGAACGTTATCATCGGCGCTACCATGTATTAATAAGTAATTTCCTTTAATTTTTTTAGTAAAGTTTATAGGTGAATTTTCATCGTAACCACTTGCATTTTCTTGTGGTGTGCGCATAAAACGCTCGGTGTAGATATTATCATAATTTCTCCAATTTGTTACAGGGGCAACCGCAATGGTGGATTTAAAATAATCTGCACCTTTTGTAATTAATAAAGAAGCTAGGTAACCACCAAAACTCCATCCTTGGAAACCAATACGTGTTTTATCAACATATGATTGTGTTCCTAAATATTTTGCAACTTCAATTTGATCGATTGTTTCTAACTTACCTAATTGCTTATAAGTACTATGTTTAAAATCTCTTCCACGCCCTAAAGTTCCTCTTCCATCAACACACACAACAATGTATCCTTGCTGACATAGCAATTGATGCCAAGGGTAATCGTATGTTTCCCATTGATTGTTGCACTCATTACTTCCTGGTCCGCCATAAGCAAACATGTAAACAGGATATTTTTTAGAAGCATCAAAATTTGTTGGCTTCATCATCCAACCATTTAATTCAACATCTCCTTCGGTTTTGCATTTAAAGAATTCCTTTTTAGTCAAATCGTATGCTTTTAATACTTGATTTAAGTTTTTGTTGTCTTCTAATACTTTTACTAATTTACCATCACTGCTGTGTAACTCAGTAACACTAGGAGTGTTTGCATCGCTCCAAGTACTTACGTAATAAGAGAAATTGCTTGTAAAAGTTGCGTCTGTTGTTCCTTTTAAAGTAGAAAGTTTTGTTTTCTTTTTGCCGTCTAAGCTAATGCCATAAAGGTCTCTGTCAGTTGCAGATACTTCTGTTGAAACATAGTAAAGCATTTTCTTTTTCTCATCAATGCCTTTAAAATCCATAACTTCCCAATTACCTTTTGTAATTTGGTTTATTAGATTTCCAGTAATATCATAGTAATACAAATGGTTATAACCATCCATTTCGCTGCTCCATATAAAGCCTTTGTTATTTGCTAAAAAACGTAAGTTGTCAGCAATATCAATGTACGTTTTAGCTTCTTCTGATAAAATTACTTTAGTACTTCCATTTGCAGCATCTGCAAATAGTAACTCCACTTTGTTTTGCAAACGATTCATACGTTGTACCGATAATGTATTTGCATCAGTAGTCCAAATAATACGTGGAATATAGATGTCTGTTTCTTTTCCAATATCAACTGTAATTGTTTTTTCTGTTGTTAAGTCATAAATATGAACGCTAACAATTGAGTTTGCTTCGCCAGCTTTTGGGTATTTAAATTTGTATTGAGAAGGATACAATCCATCGTAGATAGGCATTTCATATTCTTTTACTTTCGACTCATCAAATTTTATGTAGGCAATTTTAGTTCCTGTTGCATTCCAAGTAAAAGCTTCTGCTTTACTAAATTCCTCTTCATACACCCAATCAGCCCAACCGTTTTTAATTTTGTTTTCTTCGCCATCTGTAGTTAATTGTTTTTCGGTATTAGTAATTAGGTCTTTAATAAAAAGGTTATTATCTCTAACAAAGCCAACTTTATTACCAACTGGAGCAATAGTAGCGAACATTTGTTTTCCGTTTTTTGATAACAACTGCATTTTACGTGTTTTTAAATCGAACACATAATTTGTTGCAGTTCCCGAACGGCGATAAATAGAGGTATAATCTAATGTAAAAACAATTTTAGACTCATCATCACTAAAGTAGTAATTTTGAGGAGAAATAACGGTTTCCGACTCTTTTCCTTCAGCAATAAGTTCGTTTCCCTTAATAATATTTCCAATTAGCTTACCTGTTTTTAATTCGTATTTATTTATATCGCCATTTTCTTCCATTTGGGAGTAACTAACTCCATCTTTCATAGAATTAAACCCATCGAAAGAACTTGGCATAAAGGTATATTCCTTCCAAATATTCTCTATAGTAATTTGTTTCTTTTGAGCGTTAAGCCCTAAAAATCCCACTAATAAAAGGATTGTTGCAATGTTTTTAAGCATACTTTCTGTTTAATTTTCTGTGAAATTACATTATTTTAGTCTCTTATTAAAGCTTTTTTTACTAATGGTTTATTTATAGTCTAAGTGGATATAAATCAAACAAATTGCTACATTTGCATCACTATTTTTATGGCACAAATCACAGTAAAAGACAAGCAGTTTAAACCCTATATTACTAACGATGCAATATTGTTTTCAGTTAAGGTTGTTGCTGAACAAATTAATAACGAATTAAAGGATGAATTTCCTTTATTTTTAGTTGTATTGAACGGCTCGTTTATGTTTGCTGCCGACCTTTTAAAAGAGGTACACATACCATGTGAAATTTCATTTATTAAGGTAGCCTCTTACCATG
>CANJJP010000319.1 GCA_947474485.1 Bacteroidota bacterium
TAAGAATGTAAAATTTAAAATTTAAAATTAAGCATCATTTTTTAAACGTATTAGTTTTAACTATTCTTGTTTTCTCTGCTTGCAAAAAATATCCTGAGGATGAGCATAGGTACCTATGTAAAAGTCCAAAACAACGAATTACTTCACATAAATGGAAGGTGGAAAAGCTGACTATAAATGGACTTGATAGTTCTCAAAATGTATATTTACAGCGTAACTATGTTAAATATTTCACATTCAAAGATTTGATTTTCGAATTTCGAAAAGATAGGCTCAATGACGAATTCTTTGGATTGTCTTTCAAAAGATCTTTGCATACTTCTCCTATTGATTTGTTTCCTGCAGCTTGTGATTTTAATGAAAAGTCACATAAAGAGGAGTTGTTTTTCATTACTAGCGCTACATCATTTCATTTTAATTCATCAAATCAAATTTGGAATATAATTAGACTGGATCAAGAGAAATTAATTTTGGAATCCATCGAAGACTATCGTAAAATTCGATTTGAATATACAGTCCATTAAATTCTAATTTTACATTCTGAATTTTACATTTTTAATTCAAAACTTGTTTTATACGTATATAATTTTTATTTTTGTCGTATAAAATTAATTGTCATGGATGCTAAAATAACTTTGTCTTTTGATAGAGCAATCATCGAAAGAGCCAAAAAATATGCGGAGGCTCACAATATGAGTTTGTCTCGTATGATGGAGCTTGTTTTAGATAAAATTACAACTAAGCAATACGATTCAATCGAGGAGTTTCCTATTTCGGATTGGGTAAATATTATTGCTGAAGGTCCAGCTGAGTATAAAGTTGCATCAAAAAAGCGTAAGAGTTTAAAAGATGAATACCACAGCAGAAAAAAATGAAAATATTTTTGGATGCTAATATTCTTGTTTCTGTTTTAAATAAGGAATACCCTACCTTTTCTTATAGTGCACGTATTTTAAGTTTGGTTGAAAACCCAAAGTTTAAAGTATATACTTCTCCGCTTTGTTTAGCAATTGCATTTTATTTTGCTTCAAAAAAATCAGGAAACACACATGCAAGAACTAAAATTAATTTACTTGCAGAGAAATTAAATTTCACAACCATCGATGCTGGAACAGTTAATGAAGTTAGGAAGAACAAGAAAATACATGATATAGAAGATGGCTTGCAGTATTACTCAGCATTAGCTTCTGGATGCAAGTGTATAATAACAGAGGATAAAAAGGATTTTTATTTTTCGGAGATTGAGGTATTGGATTCAAGAAAGTACAGCGAGAAGTATTTAGTTTAATACAATACATTTTAGGATTTGCCGTTAATTTTCTATCTTTAACATAAATATGAAAAAAACCATTATTTTTATTTTCTTTCTGATTGTTGGTTTTTCACCAATCTTCATAAATGCACAATCTGATTCAACAAAGGTTGTAAAAGAAAAAACATGGTGGAAAAAGGGCAAGCAATATGTTTTGATTTTAAATGATGGAACTGAATATATTGGCGAAATTGTTGGCGACAATGAGCGTGAAATTTTGATTCAAACCAAAACAATGGGAAAGGTTTACTTGCCTAAGTTTCAGGTTAAGAGTATAAATTTAGTTAGCACCGAAAATTTCTCGAATGGTGAATTTTTGAATGAGAATGAGCATAAAGGATATTACTTGGCGGCAACAAATGCTTTGCCTTTTAAAAAGGGCGAATTTCGATTACATACAGGATATTTTTTAGGCTATAGCGGTTATTTTAGCATTAATGAAAATGTGGCTATTGGATTGCAAACTTCATTAATTGGAACACCAATGGGAGTAGGTTTAAAAACGAGTTTTTCATTAGGTGGAGAAGATTATGTAGGAACCGAAATGAATATTGCATCCATGACTTACACAGGTTCCTCAAATTTTCTTGGAAATATTGCAGCTAAATATAGCAGAGGGAATTCAAGAACTAATTATACAGTTATGGGTGGAATAGGTTTTGCATCTTTTATTCAATATCAATATGCTTATCAAACCAATCAAAATTCAAGCGTTCGTGAAAATGATAATACCTATTATTTTAATGCATCTATTTTTCATAGGGTTTCAAAAAATGCAGGTTTTGTTGGCGAAGCTTGGGTTGTACCCAAAAATAATTTTGGTTTAATTGGTTTAGGCGTTCGAACATTAAAGCGTCCTGATAAATCTTGGGCTTTTGGTTTTTATAATTTGATTTACAACCGAGTTGCGTATTCTTCTTCATACAATCCTGCAACTGGAACAAATACGCAGGTTAAGAATAGCAGTAATCAATTTGTTCCTATTCCATATTTTGGAGTAACATTTAAATTATAATTATTCTTCTTCTTTCTCTGTTTTTCTTGAAGTATCCGCGTCAATTGCTTTAAATATTCTCCAAGTTTGATAAACAGAGGAGTTTAAGCGATTACTTAATAAGATTATACATGTTTTGTCTTTTAATCGACGCTGTAAAGCGGTTCGGTAGCCATGCCACCAACCGTTATGATAAATGAGTTTATTGTCGGTGTTAAATTCCTTCATTCTCCATCCATAACCATAATTCCCTAATTTACGTTCGCTACTCATAGGTGTTGTTGCAAGTTGTATTAAACTCGAATCAATTATTTTATTATTAAAATATGCTTCTTCAAATAGTAATAAATCGTATGTAGTGGTATAAATCCCTTTATCTCCCCAAACATGATCAAACATATCACCTTCAACTTCACGCATTGAAAAGGTGTATCCTTGTGTTTTGTTTTTGTTTGAATTGATTTCATCAGCGAAAAACGTATTGTTCATTCCGCATGTATTAAATATTTTTTCTTTACAAAGTGTTTTGAAGTTTGATTTTGCAACGCGTTCGCAAATAAGAGCAAGCAACATGTAGTTTGTATTGTTGTAATTAAACTGTCTATCAGGTTCAAAGTAAATGGGAGGTTTATTTGATGTAATTAGCTTGTATATTTCTTCGTTTGTAAGTTTAGCAGTTTTATCGCTTACGAAATCGCCAGTAAAATAAATGTAGTTTCCTAATCCAGAACGATGCGATAGAAGATGTTTTATTTTAATTCCAGAATATGGGAAATCAGGTAGGTGTTTTGTTACATTATCTTCTAAATTAAGTTTTTTTTCTGCAACCAATTTTAATGTAAGGGTTGCGGTAATTGTTTTTGAAACAGATGCAAGTTGAAATAGAGAGCTATCGTTAAGTAATTTATTTTCTTTTTGATTTGAAACTCCAATACATTTTTTATAGATTATTTTTCCGTTTTCAGCAATTAAAATATTCCCATTAAATGCATTTGATTTACTTAAATTTAAAAATAATGTATCAAGTCGGTAAACCTTTTCCTTTTGCTCTTTTGAAAGATTGGCAGTGGTATCAATTGTAAATATTTTTTCCGTTTTTTCTTTCACTACTAATTCTTCCGTGCAAGCAAAACTTATAAAAGCAAAACAAATAACCACCAAATAGTATAGAACCTTTCCCATAAATTTTTTAAAACTGCAAAACAACTTATTTTTTGATTAACGTGAGTGTTTTGTTTCGCTTTATTTTTAACAATTTTGCTAATTGTTTAACCATTTGTAAATCAAATGCAACCACTTATCCAAAAA
>CANJJP010000320.1 GCA_947474485.1 Bacteroidota bacterium
ATTGACGAATTAAAAACTCCCATTTACGAAAAGTATATGGGAGTTTTTTAAAAAGTGTTAGTTTATTTTAATTATCTAAAAAAGAGGCGATTACAAAAATAGCCTCTTTTTTTTGCGATATTTTATCTTTTACTGCCCATGGCAGTTTTTATACTTTTTACCGCTTCCACAAGGACAAGGATCGTTACGCCCTACTTTTGCTTCGGCAACAACGGGTTGTTGTTTTGGTTTCTCTTTCTTTTGCTGAACTTCTTCCTCGCTTCTACTCTCAACTAATTGCTCTTGCTTTGGTTTAGCAGGTGCTTGCTGAAAACGTGCTTGTTGCAAGTTTTGTTGAGGATTTTGAGAAGGTAAGTTTCCTTTAATTAAGAAAGAAATAGTGTCCTTACTTGTTTTCAAAATCATCTCTTTAAACAAGTTAAACGATTCTAACTTATAAATTAATAGAGGATCTTTTTGTTCTAATGATGCATTTTGAACCGATTGTTTTAAATCATCTAACTCACGTAAATGCTCTTTCCAAGCATCGTCAATCATAGATAAAGTAACGCTCTTCTCAAACGACAATACCATTTCTTTACCTTGCGTTTCGTATGATTTTTTTAAATTAGCCATTACTTGCACAGTATGTAATCCATCTGTAAATGG
This sequence comes from Bacteroidota bacterium, assembly GCA_947474485.1. Taxonomy (GTDB): domain Bacteria; phylum Bacteroidota; class Bacteroidia; order B-17B0; family Aurantibacillaceae; genus JADJDM01. Next base: position 649 of record CANJJP010000320.1, read on the forward strand.
TGTTACAATGTTTTCGTAAGTGTTCGACTCATTTAAGTAAACTTGCTCAACCACAGGTAAAACAGCATTAGCGATGCGATGATTCTTATCTTTATAGTACGCTTCGGTAGCATCAAACACTTTTTGAGTTAAGTCGTTTGCTTTAGTAGTTGTATACTCCTGCTCTTTTACCGGACTTTCAATTGCTAATGATTTCAATAACTCCAATTGGAATCCTTCAAAATCTTTGTGCTCATGAAACTCATTTACAACACTATCAGAAACATCGTAAATCATATTTGCAACATCAATACTTAAACGCTCGCCAAACAATGCATTTTTTCTACGCTTGTAAACAACATCACGTTGTGCGTTCATTACATCATCATACTCAATTAAACGCTTACGAATACCAAAGTTATTTTCCTCCACTTTCTTTTGAGCGCGCTCAATCGATTTGGTAATCATGCTATGCTGGATAACTTCTCCCTCTTTCAATCCCATTCTATCCATCATCTTCGCAATACGCTCGCTTCCGAATAAACGCATCAAATCATCTTCCAATGAAACGAAGAACTGTGAACTTCCTGGATCACCTTGACGACCAGCACGACCACGCAACTGTCTATCAACACGACGACTCTCATGACGCTCAGTACCAATAATTGCTAATCCACCTGCTTCTTTAACTCCAGGTCCTAATTTAATGTCGGTACCACGACCAGCCATATTGGTTGCAATGGTAACTGTGCCTGGTAAACCAGCTTCAGCTACTACTTCAGCTTCACGTTGATGCAATTTAGCATTTAACACATTGTGCTTAATACCTTTTAACTTCAACATTTTACTAAGTAATTCAGAAATCTCAACGTTAGTTGTACCAACCAATACAGGACGACCTGCTTGAACTTGTTTAATCGTTTCCTCAATAACTGCGTTGTATTTCTCACGTTTAGTTTTGTAAACTAAATCTTCATCATCCTTACGTTGAATTGGGCGGTTAGTTGGAATTTCGACCACATCTAATTTATAAATATCCCAAAACTCTTGACTTTCTGTACTAGCTGTACCAGTCATACCAGCTAGCTTATTGTACATACGGAAATAGTTCTGTAAAGTAATTGTTGCATACGTTTGTGTTGCAGCTTCAATCTTTACATTTTCTTTTGCCTCAATTGCTTGATGCAAACCATCGCTGTAACGTCGGCCATCCATAATACGACCTGTTTGCTCATCAACAATTTTCACTTGTCCGCCATCAATTACATACTCAACATCTTTTTCGAATACGGTGTAAGCTTTTAATAATTGGTTAACAGTGTGAATACGCTCACTCTTAACCGAGAAGTCTTGAATCAACGCTTCTTTACGAATTAATTTTTCTTCAGGAGATAAAACCGCTTTTTCCAATTCTGCGATCTCTTCACCAACATTTGGTAACACGAAGAATTTTTGATCTTCAGAGTTGGATGTAATTTGGTCGATACCTTTCTCTGTTAACTCAACGCTATTGTGTTTTTCATCAATAACAAAGTATAAATCCTGATCAATTTTATGCATTTCTTTTTGTTGGTCTTGCATGTAATAGTTCTCGGTTTTTTGTAATAAAGCTCTCACACCAGTTTCACTTAAAAACTTAATAAGGGCAGTATTTTTAGGTAAACCACGGTAGCATTTTAATAATGGAACGCCTGCTTCTTTTTCTTTTCCTTCAGCAAATAATTTTTTTGCATCCGTAATACAAGTTTGTAAGTATTGACGTTGAACTCCTAATAGTTTTTCAACACGTGGTTTTAATTCCATGAACTCATGAATATCACCTTTAGGTGTAGGTCCCGAAATAATTAAAGGTGTACGAGCATCATCAATTAACACCGAGTCAACTTCATCCACAATTGCATAATTAGGTTTACGTTGTACCAAATCTTCTGGCGAACGCGCCATGTTATCACGTAGGTAATCGAAACCAAACTCATTATTTGTACCGTAAGTAATATCAGCTAAGTAAGCCATTCTTCTTTCGTAAGAATTAGGCTCGTGCATATCGATACAATCAACACTTAAACCATGGAACTCAAATAATGGAGCATTCCACTCAGAGTCACGACGACTTAAGTAATTATTTACGGTTACAACGTGAACCCCACGTCCAGCTAATGCATTAAGGAAAATAGGTAAAGTTGCAACTAATGTTTTACCTTCACCTGTAGCCATCTCTGCAATACGGCCGCTATGTAAAACCGAACCACCAATTAACTGCACATCGTAGTGAATCATATTCCAAACAACATCCACTGCTGCGGCTGGCCATTGGTTTTTCCAAACAGCTTTACCATCAATAATACTAACGTTTTTAGCATTAGGGCGACGAGTAAGGTAGAACGTATCAATTTCACTTTCAGTTACAGTTAACTCAGTATTTTCAGTAAAACGGCGAGCTGTTTCCTTACAAACTGCAAAAGCTTCTGCTTGAATATCTTTTAAAACTTCTTCAATCTTTTTAGTGATGTCTTTTTCAATTTCATCAATCTCTTTGTAAAGATTTTCTTTTGTATCAACATCAATTTCTATTTCAACTTCGATACGCTTTTTAATAGTTGCAATTTTATCGTCTTCAGCTTTATAAGCATCCTTAATTTTTTGCTTCATATCAGCAACACGCGCTCTTAATTGCTCATTGCTTAAGACAGCTAATGTTGGGTATATTGCTGCAACCTTGTCAACGATAGGTTGTAATTCCTTTACATCTTTTTCAGATTTTGTACCTAATAATTTCTTTAAAAATCCTAACATATTGTATTTCTTATTTGAGGGGAACGAATATACAATTATTTAGCCAATCGTTTATTTTAATTTATCCACGAAAGATTGACAGGTAAAGCGCCAAAACAGGTATATTTTTGACCAAAAATGGCTTATTATTGAACGAGTAATTTGTGTTAGCAAATCTACAAGATAAAAAGTACTTGATAAAGTAAATTCCTAG
>CANJJP010000321.1 GCA_947474485.1 Bacteroidota bacterium
AGAAACTCGTTTTTGTTTTTAGACATTGTATTTGAAATATAATTTAATAATAAATATACCAATAAAATCAATATATAAATACATACATTTGTAAATAATGAGTATTTTGAATGTTGTATTAGTTTTTTAAATAATTTCAGTTTTATCCATGGAATGGAATATATTTGGCAAAAATATTTTTGATGATTAGAGCAGCTATTACCGCAGTTTCCGCGTACTTACCCGAATATGTTCTTACCAACAAGGAACTAGAAACCATGGTTGATACCAACGATGAATGGATTACATCCAGAAGTGGCATTAAAGAGAGAAGAATTTTACGTGATAAAGATAAAGCTACTTCGTTTATGGCAACGGAAGCTGCTAAATCATTATTACAAAAAAGAAATATAAAAGCAACTGATTTAGATTTAATTATTGTTGCAACCGTTACTCCCGATTTTCAATATCCTGCAACAGCAAATATAGTTGGCGACAATATTGGCGCAACTGGTGTTTGGGGTTTTGATGTGCAAGCAGCTTGTTCAAGTTTTATTTATGCATTGGAAGCTGGCACACGTTTTATTGAATCAGGGAAACATAAAAAAGTATTAGTTATTGGTGCTGATAAAATGAGTAGCATTATTGATTATACAGATAGAAACACTTGCGTTTTATTTGGTGATGGTGCAGGCGCAGTGTTATTAGAACCAAGTGCCGACGAAACTGGAATTATTGATAGCAGAATGTATAGTGATGGTTCGGGCAGAAAAAATTTATACCAAAAAGCTGGTGGAAGTTTACATCCTTCGAGCATTGAAACCGTAACTAATAAAGAACATTTTGTAAGCATGGATGGCCAAGCTGTGTTTAAAATTGCAGTAGTTAAAATGGCTGATGTTGCTGAAGAAATTATGGTGCGTAATAATTTAAAAGGAGATGATATTAAATTTTTAGTTCCTCATCAAGCAAACAAACGTATTATTGATGCAACTGCAGATAGGATGGGAATTAGTAAGGATAAAGTAATGCTAAACATTCAACGCTTCGGAAACACTACATCTGCAACACTGCCGTTGTGTTTATATGAGTGGGAAAAAGAAATGAAAAAAGGCGACAATATTATCTTAACTACTTTTGGCGCTGGATTTACATGGGGTGCTACTTATATTAAGTGGTCGTACGATAGTAAGTAATAATTACGAATCTCATACGAATATACTATTGTTACAAATTTTGCGAATCGCTTTTCCGAGCACTTGCGATTAGTATATTCTTACAAAATTCGTATTCCTTTTCGTATATTCTTATTAATTCGTACTCCTAAGCAAGTTTGTTTTTCTGCACTATTGTGCATGTAAATCTACTTACACAACATAATTCGTTTTTATCGTTGTAAATTTTTACATCCCATACGTGGTTGCGGCCGCCAATATGTATGGGTTTACAAATTGCTGTTACGATACCTGATGTAACTGCTTTTACATGGTTAGCGTTTATCTCTATTCCAACGCCGATAAATAATTCTCTATTAACTGCTAGCCAAGAGGCAATACTGCCAAGTGTTTCGGCAAGTGCAACAGAAGCGCCACCGTGTAATAAACCAAAAGGTTGTTTGGTGCGTTCATCTACAGGCATTGTTCCTTTCAAAAAATTTGAGCCTATTTCTGTAACACGTATGTGAAGAGACTGCGCTAAAGTGTCTTGATTCATCCATTCCAAATCACTTAGAGTTGGAGTACCATTCCAAATTGATTCAACTTTATTTTCCATTACTTCTGTGCTGTTTTATATAAATAAAAAGCAATAAAACCGTAAATCACATTAGGCATCCAAACCGCAACAACTGAAGGTAATAAACCGTTAATTGCAAATATAGAAGACACGTGTAAAAACAACTCATAGGAAGCCGCTAGTAATAACCCTAAAGCCAAATGCATTCCCAAACCGCCTCTTATTTTTCTGGATGACAAACAAACTCCAATAATTGTGAGTATAAAAGTGGAGAATGGAATTGCAGTACGTTTATAATTTTCTACTTCAAATCGTTCGATTCCATTGCTTCCCTTTAATCTTTCCTTCTTTACAAATCGCTTTAATTCTGGGTAGGTCATAATATCAACTTTACTCTCAATTCGTCCCATATCTTTTGGAGAGAAGTCGATTTTCAATTCTTTTTGCGTTCCGAATTTTAGCTCTTCTGCATAGCTACCTTTAGCACCAACGGTATTGCTCTCAATAGATGAAAGCTTAATATCAGGTATATAACGCTCATAATAATTATTTGCTTTCCAAGATTGATTTATGCTGTCCCACATAATATTATCTGCACATAGCATATAGTAAAGTTTTCCATCTCTCGTCCTTTCTAAAGTGAACTTATAACCTGTTTTCATTCCGTTATTAAATGACTCCATATAAATAAACACCCCTGGCTCAATTTGACGGTGTATATTACTTTCCTTGTTTTCGTAAGTATGATTAATGTATTTATCTTCAAATGCTTGTCTACTTTTACTTGCTTCGGGTATCACAAAATGACTTAGCACTAAAGAAACTAATGCAATACAACTTGCTCCAATAATATAAGGGCGTAAAAATCGTAAATAACTAACTCCGCTGCTTAAAATAGCAACTGTTTCATAACGTGCAGCAAGTTTAGAGGTGAAAAATATTACCGCAATGAAAGTAAACATTGGGCTAAGTAAATTCAAAAAGAAAGGAATGAAATTTACATAATAATCAAAAACAATCTCATCTACACTTGCATAAATAAAATTATCAATCTTCTCCGAAATATCAAAAACAATAATGATTGTAATAATTAATATATTCGAAAACAAATATGTTCCGAGGAAACGTTTAAGAATATACCAATCTAATGTTTTTAAACCCAATCTCATAAGAATGTAAAGTTAAAGTTTATACTTCAATTCTTACTTTTTATTGTGCTAATAGTATGAACAAAGAAGCTGCCCCTTTTGAGGCAGCTTCTTTAAAAGTAGGTTTCCATTATTTTGTGGAATCGTAAATTTCTTGTAATTTTTGTTTTGTAGCATGTGTTTTATCATACAACTGCTGAGTTGCTGTTGCATCTCCACTACCCTTTTTTATTTCATCTAATTTCATAGTGTATTCATCCTCTTTGTCTTGATAACGGCTAATTTGCCCCTTAATTGCCTTTTGAGCAAAAAACTTAACATAAGCATTATCTCCGCTTTTTGCATAGTCTTTAAAAATTTCTGCTCCGCTTAAAACCGTTTCATCGTTACAGCGTTTTAAAAATGTGCTATACATGTTTAAATACCCAAAACTTTCGAATCCAGTAAAATAATCCTTTTGCTTAACAAAATAATTATTGTTTTCATTAGAACCAAAATTCGAATACAAATCCATAATTGCATAACGCATATTATCGGCTGTTTCACTTTCTAATTCTTTTGCTTTTGCCATTGCTGCCGGAGCATCAAATTGCGCAATTGCTGATAAAGCAGATCCAACCACCATGTATGATTTATCATTCAGTTTCTCTTTATATATTGCTGTAAGGTCTTCTCCTTTATAATACTTAGCTAAAAACTCTATTGCCTCTGCTCTAACATTTGATTTAGGGTCGTTATTAGCTAAAGTAAT
>CANJJP010000322.1 GCA_947474485.1 Bacteroidota bacterium
GCCACTTATTATTGTATCTATCTTTACTTTTATTCTTTCCAAAAAAATATCTTTTTACAAAAATCAAGTTGATAATCGTTTTAAAAGCCCTGCCCATGCCTGGGAAATGAAGAATGACATTATTGATCAGATTCTAATTAAAAATCATTTTCCAGAATACCGATTACTTGCTGTTATAAAAAGAAACACTACTTTAATAGAGGCTTTAAATTTAGCTGCTGACATACACGCAAGTGATTTTATTGTAGTTAACGACCAACTAAAATACCAAGGTATTATTTCACTACGTAGCGTTGATTATGAGATTACTAAAAAATTAGGAGAAACAAAAGTTCCTGTATCTCGATTCATGGACAAGTCAGTACCATATGTTACACCAGATGACAAACTTAGTAAGGCGTTGGATGTAGTAATGAAATTTGATGTAGATAAAGTTGCTGTTGTAGAAGGAGAATTAACAGTTGGATACATTCGATCAAAAGATATTTTTGATGCTTATACACAACAATTAAAAATGAAAAAAGATAATTCATGATTGCAGGCCTAATTATTTTATTCTTAGTTGGCTATATGCTGATTATTTTCGAAACAACGCTCAGAGTTGACAAAGCTGCCTTTTCATTACTCACAGGTGTTGGCAGTTGGGTTTATTACATTTATAATGCTGAAAATAAAGAACTAGTAAATGAACAACTCACCCATGCCTTAGGGGATATTTCTGGGATATTATTTTTCTTACTCGCTGCAATGACCATTGTTGAATTGATTGATGCCCATAATGGTTTTGATATTATTTCCAAAGCAGTAACGACTAATAGCAGAAGAAAATTACTTTGGATCATTGCTTTCATTACGTTTTTTGCATCAGCAATACTTGATAATTTAACAACGGCTATTGTAATGACTGCCTTAGTTCAAAAAATATTTACCGAGAAAAAAGACAAATGGTTAATGCTTGGAATTGTTATTATAGCCGCTAATGCAGGCGGGGCATGGAGTCCGATAGGTGATGTTACTACAACTATGCTTTGGTTAAATAAAAAGATTTCGGCATCAGGTATAATAACAAGCGCACTTATTCCCAGTATATTGTGTTTATGCACTCCTCTTGCAATTACAAGTATCTTCTTTAAAGGTAAAATTGAAAAAAAAACAACTCATGAAGAACCAAAGTACTCATTAAAAGAAAGAAATCTTGTATTTGGAATTGGTATATTAAGTTTATTAATGGTTCCAGTGTTCAAGCAATTAACTCATTTGCCACCTTACATGGGTATTTTAGCAGGCTTAGCTGTGTTATGGATTACAACCGAATTCATCCATCGCAAAAAAGAAGAAGAGTTAAAAGGTAAATTCTCGGTAATGCATGCTATTGAAAAAACCGATGTAAAAAGTATTTTGTTTTTCTTAGGAATTTTAATTGCTATTAAACCATTAGAATTAACAGGGGTGTTAAGTTCATTAGCTAATAACTTAAACGGAATATTTTATAACAATGAAAATGCAGTTGTGTATTCTATCGGTCTTATTTCTTCCATTGTTGACAATGTACCTTTAGTTGCTGCAAGTATTAGCATGTACGACTATCCCATTGACAGTCACTTTTGGCAATTTTTAGCTTATGCTGCGGGTACAGGCGGAAGTTGTTTAATTATTGGTTCGGCTGCAGGAGTTGCTGTAATGGGTTTAGATAATATTAGCTTTGGCTGGTATTTAAAACGCATTAGTATTTTAGCATTGATTGGGTATACTTGCGGGGCAATTTGGTTTTGGTTTATATAGGAAGTCACTTCATAAGAATTACTACTATAAACTAACTATTAAAAGACAATCCGTTAAATTGCGTCACATAAATAAGGAAAAACAATTGATTTTACTATTTTTTAATGCATACACATCTAAAGCCTAACATTGCTGTTGGTTTTTCGTAGGCAAAGTCATTTAATAAAAAACATTTTTCACGTAAATCTCTCCATCCACCACCTTTTGCAATTCCTTTTACTTGAACCATTTCTGCAACATTGCCCTTTAAATTATATAAGCCTAATTTATTAGGTATGTAAGAATTAACCGGCACTGTAACATCTTTATTATCATTCCACTTTTCACCTTCGGGTACCGGATTATTTGAAAGATATTTTGATTTCTTTAAAGCAGCTGTTTCCAATTTTTTATCATTCCCAACAATTGCAAGTGCCTCCCACTCTTGTTTAGTAGGTAAACGATACTGGTAAATAGGTTTGCCTCTAAAAACAGAGTCGGGATGATTTACTTGTTTGCCATCCCTAATATTTATAAGATAGTTTACCCTTTCGCTGCGCCAAATACAATATTTTACAGCTTGCTCATAAGATATGCCAACCACAGGATAATTGCGGTAAGCAACATGCCTAAAATAATATTGTACATAAGGTTCGTTGTTTGAGTTTTTTTCTCTCCACACCATGGTATCGGGTAATGAAGAAATGTATTCCTGAGAGTTTTTCCCGAATTTACGTTCATTATAATAAACATATTCGAGCCAAGAGAAATTGCTTATCTCTGTTTCATCAGCAAATAAAGTATCGTTAATTTGAACGGTTCCTGGAGGAACTTCCTTTTTTTGTTTGTCGCCTGCATAAATAAATAAAAAAGTAAGTACTAAAGCACATGAGATAATTATTTTATTCATAAAATTTTCATTTACTAATTTCCACTTCCAAACTATAAATTTCGAAGGAATCGTAAGTGTATATATTATAACCAATAATTTGAGTAAAATAAGCTTTACCACCAACTGGTAACATGGTTAATTCTTTTAATACACCATACAAATCTTCTCCTTTCTCTTCCCTATCATGTTGTATTCCATTTGAAAAACAAGTAAACCAAAAAGAAGAAACTTTAATTGTGTCATTAACAATAATTTTAGGGTCGTCAACAATCTCTTTCTTTGTAAGCCTTGCCTGAACAGCTTGCCCCGCTATAGTTGAGAACAAAGTTGTAGTTTCCTTTCTTAAAATATGTAATGTATCTAACTGAGCACAAACACGATTTGCACTTAGGATAAAAAATAAAACATACATTTTATTTCGAATAGCCTTCAACATACTATTACACTCCTAATTTCTTTCTTAGTTCTTCTGCATCTGTAAAATCCATTGGCATTTGTACAAAAGTAAAAGTTGTTTTATCTGACGTTTTAGTTGCTGCACTAAAGGAGGCTTTATCGCAAACATATAGTTTATCATTAAGTATAGTAAGCATTGTATAGATAACTTTAGGATCGTACTTAAAGTTTTCTGCATCCTTTAAAGTGTAAGTATACAGCATGCTATTAGAATGGCTAATTAAAAATATAGTTGCAGGTCGAAGTACAGAGTGATCGCTAACAAACTCAGCCTCGGTAGTAATACCTTGCGGAAAGGGACGAGCGCAATCCGAATTATATACTCCAAAATTATTTACTTGATATAAGCGACGAACTTTTAAATCTAAATCTGTTCCTCCGTTTTTTACCGAACCTAATAGTTCGCTAGCAGCAGCATCTTTCTTTTGCTGTTTTTCTGCTTCTAATTTAGCTACCCAATTTTTTCTTTCTTCTTCAATTTTCGCTAATTCATTCTTAA
>CANJJP010000323.1 GCA_947474485.1 Bacteroidota bacterium
ACCAACCATTACTTTCAAAGTAATTGTAAAATTTTTCTGCTTCGCTTGACAGATGTTGTTTTTCGGTAAAGTAAGCGGAAAGCTCTTCGGGCGTTGGTTTTTCATTTTTTGACTCAGGACATTTTTTGGAATGTTTTTTTTCTGAGGAATTGGAAACATTTGCTTTGTTTTGCGAATTGGGGTAAGAAATTTCTTTTTCTGAAAAAACAGGTTCAGGATTATTGTTGTGTGCTTGCTCATTTACTTTATTTGTTTTGTTTAATTGTTTATTACTGTTTTTATAAGGTCGCACATCTTGTGCAAGAGTTTTAGTAGTAGTTTTATTAGGAGATATATCAGAAGCATTATCGGTTGTTTTATTAGATGTTGTACTATTTATTGTATTGAAAGTGTACATGTAAATTTTGCTGCCAACATGGTAACTGTGCGAGGGAACATATTTGATATAACCCCATACGTGTAATTCTTTCAGGCATTTACTATATGTATTTGCAGATCCTATTTTGCTGAGGTGCATTATGTCATCTCTTGCAATGGAAATAGGATTGCGAAATTTTGCACTATTCCATTTTTGAAACAATGCCATGTACAAGCTGATATGAAAAGGTGTCGCTTTTTCTTCAGCAGTAAAACGCTTGAAGGAATTATTAAGGTGAAGGATATAATTCGTCTGCATTTTCTAGTTCGGATTTTTATTTACATAACCAGATGAAAGCAGCTTGTTGATTTCATCTGTATTGTAAAAAATTGTACCGCCAATGCGAGTGAATTTTATTTCGCCATTATCACGCATATATTGAAGTTTACTTAATGAAACTCCTATCATTTTGCAAACTTCTTTGGTACGAAGCCATTCGCGTTGCTTTTCGTTATCGTGTTTTGTTTGTTTGTGAAACACCTGCCTTAATTCGCGGAATAAATCTTCTTTGAACTGTTTTAAATCATCTGTTGTTAAAATGTTTACTGCCATATTGTTTTTTTTGTTTTTGATTACCGAGGCAAAACTGGCTGAATGGATTTGAAAAAGTTCACCATATTAAAAAACATGGTGTGATTTTTTTATTGATTACTATTAGAAATAAACGAGAATAAGGTGTTTGACATTTCTGTTAGAAACAAGCCGTCGCGTTTTCTTTTTTTGATGTATTTCATGGATTGGGCATAGTCGCTTAAATCGACATTAAGTGATTGTCCAAATGTTTCGGTAATTTGTTTTAATGTGGCGTTACCATTATTTATTACTTTGAGGAGGTATAAGGCGTAACAAATTTCAACGCATTTTGATAGTGCTGATGACCAGTTTAATTGGTGGTTGAAGTGAACTTTAGGTTGAGTAACCATTTGCCTATCAGGTTGTGTTTTGAATTCATTAATTTTTTGATTGAGGTATTTTGAAATAAGAATAAAAGCCTGAAATTCGGCAGCTATCGTGTTATTTAAGCTGCCTTCAATAAAAATACTTTGATCGAGTTTGTTATCATTTATCAATAAACATGAAAATAAAAGTTCTTTTTTTTAAAATCGCTGTTTAGTTTAACCATGCAATTTTTATAGGTTTTTATTTTTAACTCTAAGTAAGAAATGAACAAGGACTGCTCTAATTGATGAATGTAGTGAAAATATAATTGCCATTTAGCAATTATCGGATAACATTCTTTATAAAAGATAACCTCTTCATTTAAAGTACGATTGCGTGAAAATCGATTGTATTCTTTTTTTAGTTCTTGAATGGCTATTGAGCATACTTCGGTGTTTTGATGATAATTTTGAAATGGGTGATTGGCATACATCATTTCATGTTCTGCAAAAGTTTTAATCATGCGTTTTTCGAGGTTTGAAGCATAGTTTTTCATAGTAAATAATTTAGAAATTAGTCTTAATTTACTATGAGCCATCGGCGGCAGAGTGGGATTTGAAGTTGCTCATTTTTTCTTTCAGAGCTTTCATTTCAGTGCTTAATTTGCTTTGAACCACTTTTGCATAAATCTGCGTGGTTTTAATACTTGCATGGCCAAGCATGGCGCTAACACTTTCGAGAGAAATACCGTTTGCCAGTGTTACAGTAGTGGCAAATGTATGCCTTGCAATATGGGAAGTAAGGTGTTTGTTGATATTGCATAGTGAGGCGATTTCCTTTAGGTAAGCATTGTATTTTTGATTACTAACAACCGGCAATAAGACGCCTTTTGCTTTGCAAAATGGATGCTCTTTGTACTTTTCGATAATTTTTAAAGGAATGTCGAGAAGCATCACATTTTCTCTCACATCCGTTTTTACGCGATTAGCATGTATCCATGTTTCGCCATCAATACCCTTAACTACAGAATCAAGACTTAGTAACTCAATATCACTAAAAGCATAGCCAGTATAACATGCAAACAGGAAAATGTCTTTGACTTGTTCTAAACGTTCATTAGGCAATTCTTTGAAATATAACACATCAATTTCATCTTGCGTGAGAACAACTCTATCCGGATTGCGATATGTGCATTTGAATTGATTAAAGGGGTTAGACTGAATCCAATCAAGCGCTACGGCATAATTTAAAATCTGCTTTAGGATTTTAATGTATTTCATAACCGTATTTGATTGCATTTTTTGATTAACAGATAAAAAATGCTCGTATTCTGTAACAAAAGACATTTTGAGGTCGCAAAGATTTTTATCCTGGCATTTGAGAATCTCAGTCATAAAGGTATTAACCTTATTTTTTGCAATTTCTAATCTTTCCCAACTTTTAATGGAAACTTTGCCAATTAGTGCTTTCTCCTTAAATTTAGAATTATGGTAATTGAATGCCTCAAGCAGTGTTTTTTCTTTTTTTGTATTTTCTTGAATACCCAAAAATGCATTTTTAACCATTTCAGGGCTTAAATTTTCGAATTGGGAAGATAGGATGTTGAAATGGGTCTGGATTTCACCACGGACTTGGTTGAGGTATGGATTGACCGTTTTACTTTCCTTAGTGGATGTTTTAAGAATTCCGGCACCTGAAACCCAATGGTTTGGATTTACCTGTTTACCTAAACTCCAATCAATGCGTTTACCATTGATGGTAATTCTAACCATAATGGTTGCTAAATCATTGTTGTTTTTTGCGTTTCTCAGCCATAATAAAATGGCCATGTTCGATGCTACCTTCATAATGCTTTTTTTAATGGTTTTTAGACTGGTAATCAAAAACATTAAATTGCTGTATGTCAGTATTTTAACCCATGATTCGGTGGCACTAAATTACGAAATGTAAATGCCACCGAAAATGCCACCTATCAATTCAATTTATTTCAGTTTATTTAGCATTGATAAAATTAAAAAAGCCCCTAAAACTGAGAGTTTTAGGGGCTTTTATATTGTTTTGGTCTTAACCTTGCGGTCCGGACGGGACTCGAACCCGCGACCTCCGCCGTGACAGGGCGGCATTCTAACCAGCTGAACTACCGGACCAGCTCCCTTTCTTTCGATTTGGGTTTGCAAATTTACAATTATTTTATTTACTCACAAATTTTTTTTCAGAAATATCGAAAAATAAAATCTCTAAATCACAAATAGTTACAAAATACAACTATCCATATTAACAGATTTAAACTTTTTATATACT
>CANJJP010000324.1 GCA_947474485.1 Bacteroidota bacterium
CAAGAGATTGTAAAGGAAGAAGAAAAACAGCGAAGACGAATATGGGTGGTTGGTTGTAATCAATAATTTCAACAAAACGGCATCTGCTTTCGTTCTGTTCTCGTCCCGATAGTTATCTTGGGCAATCAAACTGACACTCAAAAATAAATGAGATTTAATCTCTTGTTGCAGCTCTGCGCAAACGATCGTTTATTGCTTTTCCTAAAAATGAATCGGGGAATTCTTCTGCAAGGATGAATTCACAATCTTGCGCATCTAATTCACGCATTACTGAAAATAAATTTTTTGCAGCTTCTGATAAATCTGCTGTTTCAGATAATACAATTGTTTCAGTAGTATATTTTTTTGAGAAACTCATAATTGCTATTTTCCTTCCAGCGTTTGCACTAAGTAACTCTTCAATATTTCCAATTATTAATGGTTTGCGTGGCGCGTAATGGGTTTTTAATTGCCCCGGTGCTTTTGGGTCGCTAGATGAATTAATTCGTAGCACTATTTTTGCAAAAGCCTCTAAATCTTCAATTGACAAACCACCTAAACGATATACAATTACTTTTTCGTTTTCAAAACCAACAATCGTTGACTCCACTCCTACTCTACAATTACCACCATCCAATATGTAATCTATCTTTTCTCCTAATTGTTGTTGAACATGCTGCGCTGTTGTTGGACTAATATACCCAAACGGATTTGCACTAGGCGCAGCTAATGGAAAATCTAAATTACTTAAAAGATCTAAAGTTAGTTGGTGGTCGGGAATACGCACTGCAACTTGCTGCAAGCCAGATGTAATTAAATCAGGAACAATTTCTTTTCTATCTAATAAAAAAGTGATTGGTCCGGGCGAAAATTTTTCGGCTAACTGATATGCTAATGCTGGAATTGATATACAATACTTTTCTACCAACGAAAAACTTGGCAAGTGCATAATAAGCGGATCAAATAAAGGACGTTCTTTTGCTTTAAAAATTTTAAGTACTGCCTCTTCGTTTAATGCGTTTGCAGCCAAACCGTAAACGGTTTCTGTTGGTATAGCTACCAACCTTCCTTGTTGCAACAAGGAAGCTGCATAATCAATATCGTTTCCAATCAAACTCAATTTTTAATAGTGTCGCAAGCGGGGCAAGAAACTTTTAATTGAAATTCCTTTATTGTTGATATTGTATCACAATCTTGAATCACCAGTGTAAATGGTGCATCTGGCTTTAAACCTTCAACAAATAATTTCCCGCAAGGTATTGCACGCACTTCGCTCTTATCATAATTAATACGAAACTTCGCTTGTAAAAAAGTACGTAATGAATCTTGTGGAATGTTTAAACTCTTTAATTGACATTTTGCTTTCTCGCTTAACATCATTGATTGGTCGGTAATTTCAATCAACTTCATTTCGTTTACGTTGCTACATTTTTTTCCTTTAAGAATAAACATGAGGGCTAATAAACCAATTAAAAAACCAAACAGATACAACTTTAATCTTCGCTTGAAATCCATATTCTAAAACATTGCCATTAATAAATTGATATCCTTATAAGGTAAGCCAAATGTTTCAGCTAAAAACTCGTTTGTTAAAACTCCATTATAAATATAAACTCCATTTCTTACTCCTGAATCTTTTCTTAACAAGCCTTCTATTCCACCTTCATCGCCCATGTTTATCAAGATTTGAGAAAACATATTACTAAATGCATACGATGCAGTACGAGATACACGCGAAGGAATATTTGGAACACAGTAATGAATTACTCCATGCTTTCTAAATACTGGTTTACTGTGATTAGTAACTTCTGATGTTTCAAAAATACCACCTTGGTCAATACTTACATCAACAATCACTGCTCCTACTTTCATATCGCTCACCATGTCTTCAGACACGATAACAGGGCTTCTTCCTTTGTGACTTCTTAAAGCACCAATAACAACATCCGCAGATTTTAAATGCTTAGCTAATACTTTTGGTTGAATAACGGAAGTAAAAATACGTGCACCCAATGAATTTTGTAAACGACGTAAACGTGAAGTAGAATTATCGAACACTTTTACATAAGCTCCTAAACCAATAGCGGCACGCGCTGCAAACTCACCAACTGTACCTGCACCAATTATTATTACTTCTGATGGAGAAATACCAGCAACACCACCAAGTAGTGCACCCATTCCATTATTTGTATTACTTAAATATTCGGCTGCAATTAAAATAGATGTACCGCCAGCAATTTCGCCCATTGCACGAACAGCTGGGAAAATACCTTGCTCATCAGTAATCCAATCAACTGCAATTGCATTTATTTTTTTTGCCGTTAAGCGGCGAATAAACTCATCTGGTTGTGTAGAAAATTGTAATGCAGAAAACAATGTTTGTTTTTGTTGCATCATTTCTACTTCATGAATAGTTGGAGGTGCAATTTTTACAATCATATCTGCTTTGAACACCTCTTCTGCTGTGTATGCAATCTCTGCACCTGCCTCGCTGTAATCGTTATCCTGAAAATTTGCTGCTTGCCCCGCATTTGTTTCAATAACAACACGATGTCCGCAATTAACTAACAAGGCTACAGCGTCCGGAACTAAAGGAACACGGTTTTCTTGATAAGAAATTTCTTTAGGAATACCAATGTACAATTTTCCTTTTTTTCTGCCCACCTCAAGCATTTCTTCCTGCGGAAGATAAACACCTTTGGTTAGCGACAATAATGCTTCTTTCGATATTACCATTGTAATTTTATTTTAATAATCTCCGTGATAACGTGGCGCGTTGCAATCCAAATCATTCATTTTTTTCTTACGCCACATAATTCCAACTCTTAATTCCCATGTACGATTATTTGCTGCCACATTATTTTTATTGTATTGCCTTCTGATATCTGGATTGTAATGCAACTCAGTAAATATCTTTAATTTCCTATATGAGTATGGTTCAAAACCAATCCCAATATCAGGAGATACCCAAAGCTTTTTAAAATTATCAGCTACTTGATTGTATGCACCAATTGATTTTCCTAAATTATATTCTAAGCGAGCGCCAATTAATAATGAAGAAGTAAAATTAAATGTCTCCATTCTAAACTTATCGAAATTATTAAAGGCAATGTATCTATATTTATTTACTCCTCTTCTGCGTTCATTAGTATAAATATTTACCAATTCATTTCTTTCTATCGCTCCCTTATTGATGTATTCTATTTCTGATTGCAATCTAAATCCTCTAAAGCTAAACATCTCGAACACAACACCTGCACCCCAGCTCTGACGTTCGGTTGAACGATGTGATTCAGGTGTAATTGGCAACCAATTTATTGTATCGCGTGTATTTGAATTCAAATAATCGTGGCGCGATGAAGTTCCTGAACCAAAGAAACCAATTCCTTGTAAGAACTGTGCCTTCACAGCAATCGAAGAAACAAGTATAAGTAAAAGAGAAATTTTCTTAATCATGATTTTTATGTTAAGCACTTACTGCTTCAATATCTTTATTTACTTTTTTCACTAATCCTTGTAGCACTTTACCTGGACCAACCTCTGTAAAAGTTGTTGCACCTCCGCTAATCATATTCTCAACCGTTTGCGTCCA
>CANJJP010000325.1 GCA_947474485.1 Bacteroidota bacterium
CATCTGATAATCAAGTGGTTTTGTTGTTTTTAGAGATTTGTAAGGATAGTTAATTCTTTTAAAATCCACTTAATAGTTTAATCTCATTTCTATATAAAACTAATTTTTTATCGTTTTCTAATTGCTTTAATAAACGAGAAATAACCACACGGCTTGTTCCCATCTCTTCTGCAATTTGGTTATGAGATAACTGAATGGAGGATTTACCAGACACCTTCGTTTTATTTTTTAAATATTTTACTAAGCGCTCATCCAACTTATGAAAAGCAATACTTTCTAACGATTTTAAAAGTTCATTAAAACGTTGAGTAAAACTATTAAATATATAACTTTTCCAACTTGGATATTTTGCCAACCATTCATCTAATTTTTCGTGCGGAATGCCAATTAGCTGTACATTATCTTCTGCAATGGCTTTAATTTCACTCTTCTTAGCTTCCATACAGCATGTGTAGGCCATTGCACAACTTTCATTTGAACTTAAATAGTATAATAAAATTTCACGATCTTCTTCATCCTTTCGCATAACCCTTATGCTGCCACTCAAAATTAATGGCATAAATTTTATTTTCTTGCCATAATCCATAATAACATCGCCCTCTTTAAAGGTCATAACATTACCAATTTCAATAATTTCATCAATCAATTTTGATTCGAGTATCAAACTCAGTTTTTCTTTTATTCCTAACATAGTAATACTAAATTAAAATTATTAATACTTAAACAAATTAATTATCTGAACTCGTATGTAGTGCCCTTTAATTGAGTCAGCAATGTTTGAGATTCATCTGTAGCAATAGCTCGTCCTTCAACTTTTGGCGCCACCGGAGAATGTTCTTTTAAATAATCAATAATGATATCATGCATTAAAAATGGAGATTTTACAGGATTTTTAACATGCTCCATGCGGCATAAAGTATCTTCCGGATCACCTTCTCTTTCACATGCTACAATACTATATTCTTTTAATGGATCTAAAGGAGCACCACCAATTTTTACTGAATTAACCCTTTTGCCAAATTCATTACCGATGGTAAAATTAACTTCCATCCCATTATAACGAACAAACCAGCCACCAAAGCGTTTAGATGGATCTTTAGCAAAGGCATTTTGCAATTCTTTTTCTAACCAATCCCACACTTGTTTGCCTGTTACAATAGCGGTTTTAGCTTCACTGTTAACTGGTAACATATTCCATAAAAATTCTTTTGTAATAGTTGCTACTCCCGTTTTTGGATCAACTGCTAAAGGTTGGCAAAAACGAAATCCATTTGATAAGGCAATATCTGGTTTAAATTTCCATTTAACAGCATCGGTAATTAAATTATCCATGGGAGTTTCCAAAACAAAATAACGCACTAACGGAGTAGTACTTGTACCAATTACCGTTTGCATATCTTTTATAAAGGGTTTATAGGCTTTATCCACCATAGCTTGCAAACTTTTATCAGCAGGATATTTTACAGGATCTACATCTAACAATTCGTATTTCGTATCTACTAATTTTCCGTTTTCAATAATCAAATCTAATTTTCCTAAAAACGAACCAAAAGCACCGCACTCAATTACTTTAGTATATTTACCTTGTATTGGAACTCTTACACGCTCATGCGTATCGGCACCCAAAATCATATCAACACCTTGTGCCGCAGGGTTGTTAGCTAAACCAACTTGTTGTGCTAAACCCATATGCGTTGCTACTAAAACAACGGCACAACCTTCCACTTCGCGAAGTAATTTTACATACTTAGCTATATTTACTTCTGCATGATCAAACCTTAAACCCTCGCTATAAGCTGGTGATTGGCGCTTAGGGATTAGATGGTCCGTATATCCTATTACTCCTATTTTAACTCCTGCAATATATTTTATCCAATATGGTTGATAAACTAATTCGCCATTATCGGCGTCATTAGTTTTATGCCACATGTTTGCGCAAATTTTGGCTGCGTTAGCATGTCCCATATCATACAACATTTTCTTTTTCTTGTACACTACTTCCCAATTTCCCGGCAACATTAAATCGTAACCTAATTGGTTAAAAATTGGAATTAACGCCTCGCCTTCTGTTAATGAAGCTACAGCATGACCATGAAAATAATCACCACCGTCATACAAAATAGTATTTGCCGGGTTCTTTTTTCTATAAGATTCAATCATGGTTTTTAAAACAGCCATGCCTCCTCGTTTTTTATAAACTGCTTGATTGTTTTCCCAAAAAAATTCGTCATGCGTATTGATTTGCGAATGAAGATCTGTGGTAATTAATAACGTAATTGTTTGGTTATTAGTTAAATTACTAATAGTATTTAATTCATTTATTTCATCAGAGATATTATTAGATGCTACAACATCAGAAAGTGGATTTAAAACGGTTGCTAAACCAAGTAAAGCTGATTTCTTTAAAAATTCGCGGCGATTGTCAGAAGACAATTCAATATTTCTTTTGCTATTCATTTTTATTTTTTAATTAATTCTAATTTACAATTTAAATATTAAAATCAAGAATAAAATTTAAATTAACCATGTTCACTTTATTGTAAATGTATTTTAAATTATTGTAGGTTTCGCCTTCCTTTAACTTATAAGCTAAAAGAATTTTCATTTCTAATCCTTTTAAAAACTTATCAAAAGTATAGCTTGCCTCATAATTTAGTTGATGATAAGAAGGCATTCCATATTTATTTAATCTGTAATCTTTTACATCTGGCAAATTATAATATCCATAACCTAATCCGGTTTTAAATTTATCATGAAAGGCGTTTACAGATGTTTTAATCATAAAGGCGTGCACATTGCCAAATCCTTCATTCCGTTCTCTTGGCATAAATGTATAAAAAGGTTCTTTACCCCACTCTCTTGGCATTAAATATCTACCATCACCCGTAATGTGAGTATAATTTATTGAGGTATTTATCTTTTTATTTTTTATTCCCACCTGAGCACTAATAACATTTGACTGAGCTCCTTTATTAATGTACGTTTTTTTAAAATCACTGTTACCTCCATTATTAATTGCATCTTGATGAATGAACATTATACTCTCATATAATTTAGTTTTGTCATTCAATGGTTGATTTATATTTATTTCAATAATTGCCGTATTCATTACATTATCTAACATTCCATCCCAAATATTAATTTTAAAGTTATCGTTTGGTTTAAAATAAACGTTTGCTATAGCCATTCCCGAAGTATTAATATTGCTATAATAATTGGATTTAGTTCCATCTATATTTACACCAGACGGATTAATACCCATTGAATTAGAAAGCGAAAACCATTGAACTGTTGAACGAGGAGAAATTTTCCAAAACCAACCTCCGTTAATCCCAAACTTTTTTGACTCATTACTATTTAACCAAACACCTTCTTCAATAGTTGGTCGCATTCTACCATCTTGAGGGTTAAAAAATGGCGTATTAATATTTATTTTACCAATAGTGATTGCACTTTTAGAAAAATTATATTTCAAATACAATTCTTCTAATCTGTCTAAATCATTTTTATTATTTGGATTTTCTATATCGAATAAACCAATTTCATATCTATTGGGACTTAATGTTA
>CANJJP010000326.1 GCA_947474485.1 Bacteroidota bacterium
ATATAGTGGCTACACAAAGCTTTCTCCCATCGAACCTTTCGAATTCACCTTTGTTGATTTAGGTATTGCTGGCTGGAGAACGGCTCCTTTCATGGCTCGTTTTATGATTGGTTTAGAATTTTTTATAGGATTTTTATTGATTTCAGGTCTTTTTATTAAACGATTCACCATTAAATTAACTGCCATTTCACTAATAATTTTCTCTCTTTACTTAGGCTTTGTTATTCTTAATGCAGGTAATAGTGGTAATTGCGGTTGCTTTGGAACTGCTATTGTTATGACACCTTTTCAGGCACTAGTTAAAAATGGAATTATGCTTGTTGCCTGCTTCTTTATCCATAAATACTTTGATGGCTTTGATTATGGTAAATTAGGTAAATGGTTAATGGCTTCAGCATTAATTGCATCATTAGCAATGCCTCATATTCTTAATTACGTTGATTTTGATTATTCGGAAGCGTACCTATCAAAAAAAGAAGACCAATTTAAATTAGAATTGGATAGTTTGTATAAAGACGCAATTGTAAAAACACCACCACACACTTTAAGTAAAGGCAAACATATTATTGCGTTTATGAGTATGAGCTGTCCGCACTGCAGAATTGCAGCTAAAAAGCTTAGACTAATAAAAGAGAAGAATCCAGCAATTTCAATGTATTTAGTTTTAAACGGCGACAACGATAAAATCGAACCTTTCTTTAAAGACACAAAAGCTACCAATATTGATTATTGTGTTTTAAACGGCAAAAACTTTGTTTACCTCGCTGGCTTAAACATGCCCGCAATCTTTATGACCAACAATTCCACAGTTGAACATTGGATTAATTACATGGAGCTTGATCAAGCTGAAATTGAAAAGTGGTTAGCGAAGCCTTAAATAAACAAAATAAGCTTACCTTTACCCCTTTTATGCATTACAAGTTATCAGGCTTAACTAGCGAACAACAAAACCAATTAAATGAAGGGAAATTACTTCCTTTAATGGAAGAATTTTATACCATTCAAGGCGAAGGAGGAAACACCGGTAAAGCTGCTTATTTTATTCGTATTGGTGGCTGCGATGTTGGTTGCCATTGGTGTGATGTAAAAGAAAGTTGGGATGCTAATATTCATCCGCTTACTACTACTGATGTAATTGTTGCTAATGCAAACAAATATTTAGGGAAAGCAGTTGTTGTTACTGGTGGCGAACCTTTGCAATACAATTTAGATTACCTTACTTCTCAACTTAAACAAAAAGGAATTCAAACTTTTGTTGAAACCTCTGGAGCGTATGATTTAAGCGGCGAATGGGATTGGATTTGTTTATCTCCTAAAAAAACAATGCTTCCAAAAGAACCTATTTATAAAAAAGCACACGAACTAAAAATAATTGTTTTTAATAAACATGATTTTATTTGGGCACAAGAAGAAGCAGCTAAAGTAAGTGCTGATTGCAAGTTGTACCTTCAACCAGAATGGAGTAAACGAAATGAAATTGTCCCTTTAATTGTTGAGTTTGTTAAAGAAAATCCAAGATGGCAGGTTTCCTTACAAACGCATAAGTATATGAATATTCCTTAGTATAGAGCCAGGACGGCAAGATTCAAGAATCAAGACTAAGAGACTGACGACTATGCTTCGACAAGCTCAGCATGACTGAGGAGAAAAAAAGGACTAACGACTAAGGAACTAGCTAACTAACGACTAATCAAGATGAAATACATAAACATACATACACATACTTTAGCTGAAGCACAAAATGAACTTCACATCTTTAATCATATAGTTGGGAAGGATACAACTTTTTCGAAATACTTTTCGGCGGGTATTCATCCTTGGCATATTGATGAGAAGAATTTAGATGGGCAATTAGCGAAATTAAGAGAACTAGTTTCGCAAGCTAATTGTGTTGCGGTTGGAGAGTGCGGCATTGATAAAGTTCAAGGACCAGATATGCCAACGCAAGAAAAAGTTTTTCGTGAGCATATTAAATTGGCAATTGAATTTAAAAAGCCATTAGTTATTCATTGTGTAAAAGGATTTCAAGAAATACTAAAATGCATTAAAGCGGAAAAGTTTGAAGGTAATTTTATAATGCATGGCTTTAATAGTCCTATTGAAATAGCTTTCCCATTCCTTAAAATGACAAATTGTTATTTCTCATTTGGAAGAGCCTTAATTCAAGATGGAAGTAATGCGGAGATACTTATTAAAATGCTTCCTTTAGATCGTTTGTTTTTAGAAACCGATGCAAAAGAAATAAACATCAAAAACATTTATGATGCAGCAATTGTAATTAATTCGATTTCAGAATTAGTGATAACAGAACAAATAATAAGCAACTACAAAAAAGTGTTTGTAAATGGACTTAATTGAAAAAGACGAGAAATGGATGGAGCGTACCAAATTATTAATTGGTGCTGATGCCGTTGAAATTTTAAAAAAATCGCACGTATTAGTTGTTGGATTAGGAGGTGTTGGTTCATACTGCGCAGAAGCCATTGCACGCGCAGGCGTTGGAGAAATGACGATAGTTGATGGAGACGTGGTTGACCCAAGTAATCGTAACCGTCAGTTACAAGCCTTGTACACCACACATGGACAATCGAAGGCCGAATTAATGGCGGATAGAATTAAACAAATTAATCCTAATTGCATTTTACACGTTCATAAAGAATTTAAAACACCCGATAAAGTTGTTGAGCTTTTACAAAATAATTTTGATTATGTTGTAGATGCTATTGACAGCTTAACACCAAAAATTTATTTAATTAAAACTGCTTTAGAACACAAACATAAAATAGTTTCGTCTATGGGTGCTGGTGGGAAGGTTGACCCAACCATGCTTAAAGTAGTTGATATAAGTAAAACCTTTCAATGCCCCTTTGCACAACAGGTGCGTAAGGAATTAAGAGCACACAAAATCGCCAACGGTTTTAAAGCAGTATTTTCTACTGAAGTACCTGATAGAAATTCGGTGATGTTTACGGATGGAAGCAATTTCAAAAAATCAGCTTACGGAACGATTTCGTTTTTACCAGCTGTTTTTGGACTTACTTGTGCTTCTGTAGTTATTAGGGATTTGATTGGGAGAAACTAATTACTTCTTCGAATAACTTGGTTTCACTCCCAAATTATAAAACACAAAGGACCACATATCAGAGTATTCTGCAATTTGTTTAGAGGTTGGTTTTCCTGCACCATGCCCCGCGTTTGTATCTATACGAATGATGATTGGTTCTTTTGAATTATTGTTTTCTTGCAAGGTTGCTCCGAATTTAAATGAATGAGCTGGCACTACTCTATCATCATGATCGCCTGTTAAAACTAAAGTTGCGGGATACTCTGTTTTTTTCACATTGTGTAAAGGTGAATACTTATATAAATAATTAAACTGCTCGCTATCCTCACTTGTACCATAATCAGTTGCCCAAGCCCAGCCAATAGTGAATTTATGATAACGCAACATATCTAAAACGCCTACAGTTGGAATAGCAACTTTACATAAATCTGGGCGTTGTGTCATAACTGCACCAATTAATAAACCACCATTTGAGCGACCATGGATTG
>CANJJP010000327.1 GCA_947474485.1 Bacteroidota bacterium
AAAGCAATTAATTTAAGTATAAATGCAGATAGCGAAGTTGATTTAGATGATATCAAGAAATTAAAAATCGCAACAACCAATTTAAATGGAACTGATGAACCAACGCAAGGGAAAATCACTATCCACTCCTTAAATCAACCAACAAAAACATTTAGAGATCGTTTGTGGGCGCAACCTGATAAAACAATTATGAATAAAGAGGAATACTATAAGTTATTCCCATATGATAAGTATGAAGATGAAACAAATCGTTTTAAATGGACAAAACACAAACAAGTTGCAGAATACAATTTCGATACTAAAACATCTAAAGAAATTGATTGGGCTGCAGCGTTGAAGAAATGCAAACCAGGAGTATATATCATTGAAGGTACGTGTAAAGACAATGATGGCGAAGAAGTAAAAGACATTCAGTATGTCACTTTATTCTCTCAAAAATCAGGCGAATTACCTGAGCAAGAAATTGATTGGTTTAAAGCGGTTAAATCCATTGCGGAACCAGGTGAAAAAGCTTCCTTTATTTTAGGGTCATCACTTAAAAATGTAAATTATAAGTTAGACATTGAGCATGAGGAACAAATAGTTTCTTCACAAAAG
This sequence comes from Bacteroidota bacterium, assembly GCA_947474485.1. Lineage (GTDB taxonomy): Bacteria > Bacteroidota > Bacteroidia > B-17B0 > Aurantibacillaceae > JADJDM01. The sequence goes on from CANJJP010000327.1 coordinate 598, forward strand.
AAATCAGCTTCCATGAATCCAGTTGAAATTAATGTAGAAGAAAAACACAGAGGTAATTTCTCTTATTACATCAGCTTCATTAAAAACAATCGTTTTTATTACCATGCCGAAGTAATTAGCGTTCCTTATACCAATAAAGAACTAGACATTAAGTTTGAAACATTCAGAAACAAATTACTTCCTGGGCAAGAAGAAGAATGGAAGATGATTATTAAAAACAAAAAAGGCGATAAAGAAGCTGCTGAATTACTTGCCTCCATGTACGATGCGTCATTAGATCAATTTGCAAGTAACTCTTGGTATTTCTCTATATACAATTACATGTATAATAGTTTACCAATTTCAGGGCCAGTTGCACAACAAACTTCTTCTAGCCAGTATTCAAAAGATTTATACAAATATCATTATGCTCCGTATCGCAGTTATGATAGATTAAATATGTTTGGAATGTATTATTATGCGCGATATCGTAATAATTATTATGATTACGAGGGAGATGTTGCATTACCAATGGCTGTATCAGAATCAAGCGGGGCAATTGCGGATGAAAAAAACCTAGAGGAAGTTGTTGTTACAAAAGGAGCACCAAAAAAATCTGCTGTGCGCAAAGAAAGAGAAGTTTCAGAAGATGAAATAAGTGAGGTAACATTGGCGACTGGTGGCGCTCTTGCGGATAAAGATGGGTATACTGGAGATACAACAACCGCAACAAATAAACCTGGTGAACAACAAAACAAACAAGATGCAATGCCAGAAATAAAAGCTCGTTCAAACTTTAATGAAACAGCTTTCTTTTATCCAACAATTCAAACAAACGAAAAAGGTGAATTTGTTTTCAAATTTACCGTTCCCGAATCGCTTACAAAATGGCGATTTAAAGCTTTTGCACACACTAAAGATTTAAAGTTTGGACAAATGGAAGAAGAAATCATTACTCAAAAAGAGTTAATGGTTACTGCAAATGCCCCGCGTTTCATGCGTGAGAATGACAAAATGACTTTCACAGCAAAAGTGGTTAACCTAAGCGATAAAGAAGTTACAGGCAAAGCGGATTTAATATTATACGATGCCATTACCGATAAAGAAATTACTCCTAAAATGATGGAAGCAATGCATGGTAAATTTGCCACCATTGGCGAAAGGGACTTCACCATTAAAAAAGGGCAAAGCACTGTATTAGATTGGAACATTTCGATTCCTGAAGGATTAGGTGCTTTAAAATACAAAGTAATTGCCAAAGCAAATAGTTTTACTGATGGAGAAGAAATGGTATTACCTGTATTAACTAATCGTATGTTGGTTACCGAAAGTATGCCTTTACCAATTAGAAGCAAACAAACAAAAGATTTTACTTTTGAAAAACTAATTAGTCAAAATAATAATTCAAGTACATTACGCAATCACCAAGTAACACTTGAATTTACAGCTAATCCAGCTTGGTATGCAATACAATCGTTACCTTACTTAATCGAATATCCTTATGAGTGCTCTGAGCAAACATTTAGTAGGTATTATGCAAATAGTATTGCTTCGCATATTGTAAATTCGAAACCGAAAATCAAAACCATTTTCGAAAGCTGGAAACAAAGCAGTCCGGAAGCGTTTTATTCTAACCTTCAAAAAAATCAGGAATTAAAATCATTGATGTTAGAAGAAACTCCTTGGGTATTAGAAGCAAAAAGTGAAAGCGAACGTAAAAAACGTGTTGCTCTATTATTCGATATGAATAAAATGAGTAATGAATTATCTCGCGCATTAAACAAACTTCAAAAAACACAAGCAAGCAATGGCGGATGGCCTTGGTTTGAAGGCGGTCCTGATGACTGGTATATTACACAGCACATTGTTGCTGGCATGGGTCATTTAGATAAATTAGGAGTAACTTCTGTTCGTAGTGAAAATAAAACTTGGAGCATGCTAACAAGTGCTGCTAAATACTGCGATGATAGAATGCGTGAAGAATATGAGGACATTAAAAAGTACGATAAGGATTGGAAGAAAAACAATCACTTAAGTTATACTGCAATTCATTACTTATATGCGCGTAGTTATTTTAAAGATGTGAAAGTAGCTAACAGAAACGAAACTGCTTTTAAATACTTTGAAGAGCAAGCGAAAAAATACTGGTTAAGCACAGGTCGCTACCAACAAGGAATGATAGCACTTGCTTTACACAGAGAAGGTGATACAAAAACTCCTAAAGACATTTTAAAATCACTAAAAGAAAATGCAATTTACAGCGAAGAAATGGGAATGTATTGGAAAGAAAACTATGAAGGTTATTACTGGTACGAAGCGCCAATTGAAAGTCATGCGTTATTAGTAGAAGCATTTGATGAAATCAATAATGACCAAAAATCGGTTGATGAATTAAAAACATGGTTATTAAAGAGTAAACAAACACAATGCTGGAGCAATACCAAAGCAACTTGTGAAGCTGTGTATGCATTATTATTGCGCGGCACCGACTGGTTAGCAACTGAGCCTAATGTAGAAATAACAATGGGCAATATTAAACTCGATCCTAAAAACAATGCAAGTTTAAAAGCAGAAGCAGGCACAGGTTATTTCAAAAAAACATGGGTAGGAAGTGAAGTAAAACGTGAAATGGGTAAGGTAAAAGTGGTTAAAAAAGATGAAGGCGCAAGCTGGGGATCTGTTTATTGGCAGTACTTTGAACAGTTGGACAAAATCACACCACATGCAACTCCATTAAAAATAAACAAACAATTGTTCCTGCAACAAAATACAAAATCAGGTCCAGTAATTACCCCAATCAATGACAATACTGTATTAAAACCAGGCGACAAAGTAAAAGTACGCATTGAACTAAGAGTTGATAGAGACATGCAATACGTTCACATGAAAGACATGCGCGCTTCGTGTTTTGAACCTACTAATGTAATTAGTACTTACAAATGGCAAGATGGTTTAGGTTATTATGAAAGCACT
>CANJJP010000328.1 GCA_947474485.1 Bacteroidota bacterium
CTTTGCGTTTAAGTTTACTTTGGTCCATGGTTTGGCAACCTTTGCAAGTATTATGGGGCTTAGTTTTATTGCCCTTATTTTATTTATGGGATTTGGGTTTATTGTAAGCGGGGTTGCAAAAAACGAAAGTAGTATTCCTCCAATAGCTAATTTAATTACACTGCCTCAGTTTTTGCTAGCGGGCACTTTTTTTTCAATTGATAATTTTCCAATATGGATGCAGCCTTTTTGTAGAATACTACCATTGACTCATTTTAATAATGCAATGCGTAATATTTCTTTTGAAGGAGCCAATTTAGTGGATGCATGGGGCGAGGTTTCGATTTTATTGATTTGGATTGTGGTCGTTTATGCAATTGCTTTCAAAATTTTTAAATGGGAATAAATGAGATTGATTAAATTAGTATTTATTAGTTTATTTTTTTTAGGGGCATTAATCACCGCTATATCGGCGTTGTTTCCTTCAACAGTAATTGTCTCAAGAGCCATTGAACTTAATTGCACTCCCGATAAAATTTCATTTTATACCGCTGACTTAAAAAATTGGAGTGCGTGGATGAGTGATTGGAAAGAAACCAAGGTGTCGGTGGAAAACAATAAAGCCTCGGTTGGTTCTCAAACAATAGAATTGTTAGATAAAAATGACAGTAGTGTTCGTTACAACTGGGTTGCGACGGGGCAGGCGCCATACTTAGTGCAATTTGAATGGATTCACTTGAAGGATAATGCCTATGTAATTCATTGGACTTTTGAACAACATGTAAGTTGGTATCCTTGGGAGAAATTTCAAACTTTATTGAATGAAAAAGTATTAGGTTCCAAAATGGAAGTTGAATTAGCAAATTTAAGTAATACAATTCTTGCCGAAAGCGTGAGGTAGTAACATTAAGTACCTATTTTTCATTTTGTTGAATTAGGTATTCCATATTTCGCTTGATGCCCTTTAGTTTTGACCTTAGTAAAGGGGATTTTTTAAACCTTGCCTTAAAGGTGGTTTCTTCTATTTGTAACCAATCTTCTTGTCTCATTTGCAATAGGCCATTTAATGGTCTAAAATGTTTTTCATGGTGTGCTTTGCTAAATCTATTCCAAGGGCATACATCCTGACACACATCACATCCAATTAGCCAATCCTTAAATGGCCTATCAGTGACAATTTCGGGTTGTTTCAATTCAATGGTGAAATAGCTTATACAATGATTCGCTTCAATCGTTTTGTCGGGAAGGATTGCTTGTGTGGGGCAAGCATCTACGCATTGTGTACAACTACCACAATAATCTTTAGTAATGGGGTCGTCGTAGATTAATTCTAAATCTACAACTAGTGTTGCAATAAAGAAAAAGGAGCCAGCTGTTGGTCGTATTAAGTGCCCATTCTTTCCTATCCATCCCGCGCCAGCAAGTTTTGCCCAAGACCTTTCTAATACAGGAGCAGAGTCCACAAAGCCCCTGCCTTCAATGGGTCCAATCATTTGACGCATAGTATCCAATAATTCGAATAGCTGTTGCCTAATTACTTCGTGATAATCTTCACCATAAGCGTATTTCGCAATTTTCGGATTTCCAGGTTCTTGCATTTCTGCGGGATAGTAGTTCTTCAAAAAAGTAATCACCGATTTTGCTCCAGGGACTAACACCCTAGGATCGGTTCTTTCTGCAAAATGGTTTTCCATATAAGCCATCTCTCCATGGAATCCTTTATCTAACCATTGTTGTAATCGGCGTGCATCTTCAGTTAGTTCAGTTGCTTTGGCGATTCCGCAATAATCAAAGCCCATTTGTGCAGCAGCTTCTTTTATAAATTCAGAGTTGGAAAAATTATTCAATCGGTTATGTTTATTTTATTGATAAATTTCTATAAACACTTAATTAGGGTGCTTAGAATATTTATAGTGTATGCAAAAATAGCAGAAAAACCTTGATAGGACTGCCTTTTATTCCGTTTTCCTATGCCAATTAAGACATAATTACTGAATCACCTAACTGGCTCCCTATTTGAGGTGTATATATTGTAACTAAAACATTCATTATGAATTTAAGTCAGTACACCATTAAGGCGCAAGAAGCAATTCAGGCTGCTCAACAATTGGCCTACAACAACACTAATGCGTCTATTGAAACAGCGCATTTATTGAAAGCTATTTTGTTAGACAAGGATAGTCCGACTGAATTCTTATTGAAGAAAAATAATGTGAATCCAACATTAGCACTTCAGAAAACGGAAGAACTTATTGCTACTTTGGCAAAACAACAAACAGGCGAACCTGCTTCTAATGTAAGCAGAGATTTAAATAGTGTTTTATTAAAAGCAAATGCTGCGTTGAAAATATTTGGTGACGAATATGTGACTACCGAGCATTTGTTGATTGCTTTATTACAAGTGAATGATGCTGTTGCTAAGAATTTAAAAGATGCTGGCTTAACAGAAAGTGGTTTAACGGCAGCTATTAAAGAGTTAAGAAAAGGCGATACGATTCAGTCTGCAACGCAGGAAACACAATTTCAAGCTTTGTCGAAATATGCAAAAAACTTGAATGACCTTGCTAACAAAGGCAAATTGGATCCTGTAATTGGCAGAGACGAAGAGATTAGAAGAACACTGCATATACTTTCAAGAAGGAGCAAGAATAACCCCATTTTAGTGGGAGAGCCTGGTGTGGGTAAAACGGCCATTGCAGAAGGGTTGGCTATGCGTATTGTAAATGGGGATGTGCCAGATAATTTAAAAAGTAAAATTATTTATGCGCTAGACATGGGGCAGTTAATTGCTGGTGCAAAATACAAAGGGGAGTTTGAAGAAAGGTTAAAAGGAGTGGTGAAAGAAGTGGCGGATAGTGATGGCGGTGTGATTTTGTTTATTGATGAGATACATACCTTAGTGGGTGCAGGTGGCGGTGAGGGTGCAATGGATGCGGCTAATATTCTTAAGCCAGCTTTGGCTAGAGGAGAATTAAGGGCTATTGGTGCAACTACTTTAAGTGAGTATCAAAAGTTTTTTGAAAAGGATAAAGCTTTAGAACGCAGGTTCCAAAAAGTAATGATTGATGAGCCAAACAAGGAAGACGCTATTTCTATTTTAAGAGGTTTAAAGGAACGTTATGAAACGCATCACCATGTGCGTATAAAGGATGAAGCTATTATAGCTGCTGTAGAATTATCAAGCAGGTATATTACGGATCGTTTCTTACCAGACAAAGCAATTGATTTAATTGATGAAAGTGCTGCTAAATTGAGGCTAGAGATGAACTCTATGCCAGAAGAATTAGATAGGCTTATTAGGCAAATACGTCAATTAGAAATTGAAAGAGAAGCCATTAAGCGAGAGGACAACCCTGAGCAATTAAAAGCTTTAAATATAGATATTAGCAACTTGATGGTCCAACAAGATACATTAAAAGCAAAATGGACGGAGGAAAAAGAAGTAGTGGATAAAGTGCAAAAAGCAAAAACGAATATTGAAAAATTAAAACAGGAAGCAGAAGTTGCAGAACGTAATGGCGATTATGGTAAGGTGGCAGAGATTCGTTATGGTAAAGTAAAAGAAGAAGA
>CANJJP010000329.1 GCA_947474485.1 Bacteroidota bacterium
AGGTGCAGTCGTATACATAAATATTACGTTTACCATAGAATTACCTGTTCTTGGATACTGATATCCATAGGATGTTGCAGGTAATTGTCCGTAGCCATTTGCAGCGCAACTATTAAAAATTTCAGCGCTCGATGAATCCATGCTCCACCAGTCATTAACATACCAATTTAATTTAGTATTGAGCAAGGGGCAAGAATATAAGTTTTCAAAACTCGGATTTTTTACTAAGTTTTGTGCTTGAATAGGTTCATAATAACCTAACAAAAACACCAAAAATACTATGTATTGTAATTTACGCAATTCAAAATGATTTCTAAAACCCCGTTGCTATATAACGCATAGCACCGGGGGTATATTGTTTTTATTTAAAATATGGCTACTTAATAATATTTAATACACCTGTTTTGTTCATGGTAGTTGAACTCACTTTATAAGTATAAGTGCCATTAGACAAAGCATTCGTATTAAACTCAATGGTATTTTCGCCTTTATTTAATGCCGTATTGTGGGTAATGGTTGCCATTTTTTTACCAACAACATCAAATAATTCAATGGTATATACATCTTCTACTTCATTAGTTAAATTAAAATTAACTAGGCTGTTAGCGGGATTAGGATAAACTAATACATCTGTTTTAGGTGCTCTATTTGATAAGCCTGTATTTGGGTTAATTGTTTTTGCATAACCATTATTTACTAAAATGTAACTACATGCTGTTACATTACTGCAAGGGTTGTATAATGTTACACAAATGTTGTAATATTTATTTAAACTAATTAAGCCATTTTGGTAACCCCAATAACCTGTATAACCACTATATGTTGGGCTAGTACTCGTGCAACTGCCACCGCCTGGTGTTGTAGATGCCCAAACTGTTGCTGGCACACACAACGAGTTTAATGACAATGGTGGAACCGTATTTATGTTGGTAGTTGCTGTTGTTTTGTTATAAATATTTTTAATAAAAACACCTGTGCTACTAACTTCATCTATTGTAATATTATAACCAGTAACAGCACCAGTACTGCTATTAATACGAAAACCTGCTGTTAATGCGCCTGTTAAAACTGGGCTTGCAATGATTATGGATGCTGGTACATAAGTGTTTGCTGGCGATGTATAGTAGGTGTTATAAATTTCTAGATTTATAACAGCAGGTACAGCACTTAATACATTGAATGAATTAACTCTTGTAGTAATATTACCACAAGCATCTTTAACTGACACCGTAACCAAATGTTGGCCAGTAGCCGTTAGTAATTTATAGCCATTCACATCCGTTAAATTACGAATGTCGTAATTGGCAGGAACAGCTCCTGCTGTCCAGCTACCTGTGTAATTTAATAAACCAGCACCTGTAATAGCGGCACCACAACTACTAGCTGTAATATCAATTTTATACTGCGAACCAGCGCTAATATTATTATAATACGTCGCGTTAAGGTTCATCGCATTACAATTATAAATATCAGGATATGGAAAGCCCTGATCGCAATCGCCATTTAAATTTAAATTGTTTATAGTAATACCTGTTAGGGCCACATATTGGTTACCGGTAAAACCTGTATAATCTTCGCCATCAATTTGGTCGGGTAGTGTATACACGTTACCCATTTGTAAGTAAGTATGACTCGAATTAGACGTAAGATTTTGTGAAGAAATAGCATTAGTTGTAGGGTGTATTTTACTTAAACGCTTTACACTACCCGTGCCCGGTGTAATAGCAATCATATAACCATTTTTAGCTAATTCTAAAAACGTATTGCTAAAATCATTTGCACCAGCTGGTATTAGAGTTGATGTTAAAGTATTTACGTTTATTTTAGCTAATACATTTGATCCTGTAACACCACCTGCTACATATAAATTGGCGTTAGGAGTAGTTTTATCAAACTCTAAGCCCTTAATAGCGTTTAGCGTTACAATTTTTGCAGTGCTACCAGGCCAATTACCTAATGAATTTAACTCTATAACAAACACTTTAGTTCCCGCTGTAGCATAAGTATGATTACTAAAAGCTAGCCAACCTTGGTCAGGAGAAAGCTCCAACTCATAACCTGCATAATCACTTAGGTTAATACCTGCTATTGTGCCAAAGGAAGTTGGGTTAGCTATATTTGTGTTTGTTATTTCATACTTAGTAACACCATTAGCAACAGAAGCTACATAGAGATAACGCTTAGCTGTTGTACCACTACCACTTACAATTTTAGATACGGCTATAGTGCCACCAGCTCCAATTCTAAAACCCTCATACATACTGATTAGTCCACCTCCACCATCACAAGTTGTAGTGAGTAATCCACTTTGATTTGTAACGGTTACAACACCAGATACACAACTAATTTTAGTGTAAAAGCAACCACCTATTGATGCTCCAGGGCTAACTTTAGTATAAATAGCGTAGTAATCTGTACAAGAACCTGGTATTGGAACAATGGCAACCTCACCTAAAATTTGAGTATAATATGTGGAGCAAAGGGATTGCCCTGAATAATAACCACCTAATTCTCCAACATTAGTTCCAGCGGCATTAAAAACTTTATCATTTTTAATAAAAAACAATAATTGCCCGGTTGCAGAATATGCACCGTTAGACACTTGATATGCATCTGATGAGGGGGCACCGGAATATAAAGCTCCTGGAACGAACCCTGTTGATACGGTAATTTTTTGTGGTGGCATGGCATAATAATTCATTTGTGCAAACAAGGTTGCATTTATCAATAGCATAAACGCTATTAATTTTGTAATTATTTTTGAATTCATGTTAGTAATTTATTGGGTTAATTTTTTTCTACCTAAAGTCTTTTAGTTATGCGCTTTTCGGCTTATCAAAAATTTAGTATAGTATAAAATAGAGTAGTTTGTTTTGGAACAAGCAAGCTATACTTAGCTTGCAAAAACCTATACTACAATACAAAATTGTTCTGTAAGTATAATTTATGTTTTTGCTTTTTATTGCTTAAATACTACCTTTGCATAAGTGAGGATGTCCAAATTTTCACCAGCAAAGGAGGCTGTTTAAACGTTTGTTTAATGGTCTCCTTTCTTTTTTTAAAAGTAATACAGTTTTTTTTATTTTTCTATACGTAGTACTACCTGATTTTTAGGCAAGTACTACTACTTGTTTTTTATATTAACATATAATAAATTCTAAAAACATTTTACTGTAAATGCAAATAATAACATTGGTCTATATAAAGTTTGGCTTATCTTACAAAGTATTAAGTAAATGCAAAAAATTATCGAGCATATTAAATTTTATTTTGGATACCAAAACAAGTATATTATAAAAATATAACTGGAGTAACTTTTAATCGAACAAAGAATTATTAAATATTTCCTAAATTACAATTTAACTATAATTATGGCGCTGGTAAAAAAATGGTTACATAAGTTTATTTAGGTAAAAATGTATTTCTCAAACTGCAATATAAAATGTCACCTAATCCTTATTCGCTTTTTATAAATGGTTTTTTTAATGCTAATAAAATAAACTTTTTCAAACCCAATTACTTTTATTTAATTTTTGAAATGTGG